>JALYOO010000425.1 GCA_030856845.1 Gemmatimonadota bacterium | reverse complement strand
GGGCTAACGCAACCAGTTCGCCCGCAAACAAGACCGCTGCTTCAAAGCCCAGTGATTCACTTCGGAAAACGGCGAACACGGACAGCGCGGGCAAGCCGGCAGCCGGACGCGCACGGGCTACGAATCGTCGCGTCGCAACCACGCCGCGGACTGATTCGGTGCTTGCCGATACCGGAGCTGCTCCGCTTGCAGCCAGCGGTGCCGCCGCCGCACCGATGACAGGCACGGTGGCGAAGCTCGTGGTCTCGAAGAAAGACTTCTGGATCCACGCCCTCGATGCATCGGGAAATGTTCTCTACCATTTCCCGTCGACGCTGGGCGCAGGCTACGATCCGTCTCCGACCGGCGACTACAGCATCACGAACATTGCGCAGGATCCGGCTTTTCACTACCAGCCGAAGCTGTTCGCGGAAGTGTCCGACGACAAACCTGAAGCGCGCCTCCCGAAGGGGCCTAACTCCCCCGTTGGAGTAGTGTGGATGGCAATCTCAAAACCGCATTACGGGATTCACGGAACCTCCGCGCCGGAGACGATCGGTTACGCGAATTCACATGGATGCGTGAGACTAACAAACTGGGACGCGAAAAAGCTGTCGAAA
Source organism: Gemmatimonadota bacterium (assembly GCA_030856845.1). Lineage (GTDB taxonomy): Bacteria > Gemmatimonadota > Gemmatimonadetes > Gemmatimonadales > Gemmatimonadaceae > UBA4720. The sequence continues at coordinate 4,445 of JALYOO010000425.1, read as the reverse complement.
CTGGTGAGCGCGCGAACCAAGGTCGAGTTCCAGTAGACCTGACCAGTATCGCGAGCGTCTGGAGAAGAGAGGGGACGTGTAACCGGTAGTCGGTTCCGGCCCCGGTTGCGGGTTACCGCGACGGGTGATCGGCTACCGGTTACTCGTACTATCGGGCGTTCAGTCGATCCAGCCCCGCATTGCCGGCAGCGTATCTCGCTTCCGCACACCCTCTTCGAACGGGCCAAGCAGATGGGCGATGCTGTTCGCATAGTAGCTGATGAGAGGACGGTTCGCGGGCAACACCGCGAAGCCGTCACCAGACCGCACGAGCATCCTCCGCATTCGCAGCATCTTCCAGGCGCGCTCGAAAGTCTCCTCGATGTCGCCTTCGGAACGAATCACGCGGGCGTTGAGCTCCAGCAGCACATCGCGCATCTCAGCCATGCGATCGATTATCCGCGCCCGCGAAATGAAGTCGCTGTCCAGCGACTGAATGGCGGCGCATGCGAGTGGCACCGGAGTGACCGGAATGATCGCCCCGATGCGGGACATCATGTCATCGCAAAGAATCTGTACGCGCGCCAATCGCTCGTGACGAGGCAGGTCGAACAACGATTCTCCCTCAGTTGCCTGAGCGGCGAACCACGGAGCGAGAGGAACCGGCTCGCCGATCGTGACGGCGGCTCTCCCATACCGCTTCCATCGTCGCGTCACCGCGCGCGCCGAGTTCCACCAGATGTAGCGTGCGACCTCGTACAGCTGGGCGCGGCGAGGGGGCGTACGCTCTCCCTTCGTCATGGCAAGCTCACGCAGCAGCGAGCGATCCTCGAGCACACGGTCGTAGTTGATCGCCACCGGAACGAGGTACATCCTGTTGCGATACGCTTGATCTCTCCCGACGCCGAGGATGTAATCCAGCAGTCCTATCTTGGCTCCCCGCAGCTTGCCGTCGCGGGTGAGGCCTCCCTCTGGAAAGATTCCCTGAGTGACTCCGTTCCGCGTGATGAGCTGAACGTATCGCTCGAGCACCGTGTGATAGAGCGGCTCGCGAAACTTTCGTCTGATGAAATACGACCCGAAGCTCTTGAAGATGTATTCGAGCGGAAAGGCGCGAGCCCATTCACCGACGGCATAGGAAATAGCCACGCGGCCGGTGAGCACGTAGCCGACGAGAACGTAATCGGCGTTCGAACGGTGGTTCATCAGGTAGACGACGATGGCGTCCTTCGGCAGGGAGCTCGCGCCGCGCTCGGAGTGCTGGTCGGCCGACACCTTGTACAACGCTCCAAGCAGCGTCCGGCTGACGAAGTAACCGAAGCGGTAGTAAGCGAGGATGTTGAAGAACGGAACGATTTCGTCGATGTAACCTTCGACGCGTCGATACGCCGTGGCTTCGTCGAGGCCCGATTCCTTCGCGTGCGAGCGGACCGCGGCCGCGATATCGTCATCGGCCAGCAGTGCCGCCCGGATACGCGGCTTCTCCGTAAGCTTGAAGCGATCGAGACGGGCACCGCGCTTACGCAGCGAGCGGAGTGCGCCACGGTTCAGCCGCCCGCGAAGGAATGCTGGAAGATCCACGGGAAACAACTCCAGGTCTGATGTAGCCCGTGCTTCCGGATCGAGCTGACGCAGGCACTCACCGACCGTCTGCTCTTCGATGATAGGCGCGCAGCCTCATCGACGTTTGTGAAACCTGGGCGCTGTTTTTGCCCGGTAGGCAGCGGCTCGACGTTTTTGTTCAGACTTTGGTGGCGTACTCCGAAAACTTAGCCGAGACTTTGCTGCCAAAGAACGTCACGGCAACGATGGCTACGATCGCGATAAAAGCGACGAGAATTCCGTATTCGGCGAGCGCCGCACCGTCGTCATCATTCAGGAACTGCGTCCCTGCGCTGGATAGTCTATTCACGAGAATCCCGGTAAGAGTCATGCAATATATGAAAAACTGGCCGCTTTGCGAGCGCCGCGTAAAGTCTGCTGGCGTTGCGCGGGGACGCGGATGAAAGTAGCCGTAACCTTCATCGCGGCGGCCGTGATGGCAGTCGGCGAGTCTGCCGCCCAGCAGACAAAGGACGGTCCAGCCGGTCCGCCCGCAACTCGGCCGTCTTCCGGCGTCGCGGCCACCGCGCGGTACACGGAGGCAGGCCTGAACGCCGGCTTCAAGCGCTTTCCTGTGCGTATCCTGCCGGAAGGCACAGTGCCGCTGCACGTTCAGATCCTCCTCGACAGGGCGGGATTTTCTCCGGGAATCATCGACGGCGCGTGGGGAGCGAATGCCGCGAGGGCGCTAAGCTACTTCGCGGCCCCGGAAGGCGGGGGAGGAAAGACAACACCGGCGCCTGTGTCGGCCATTACGGCGGAAATGTACCAGCGGCTCAAGGCAGCGGCCGGGCCGGCGACTGCGGTCAAGCGATACAAGGTCACGGCCGCGGACCTTAGCGGCCCTTTTGTGGAAATACCCGAGAACGTGTATCGGCAGGCGAAGCTCCGCTGCCTGTGCTATTCGTCGCCGGCTGAAGCGATTGCGGAGCGATTTCACATTTCCGCGCGGCTGCTGGCGCAGCTGAACCCACGAGCGCGTCTCGACAGGCTTGCACCGGGCACGACGCTGCTCGTTCCCAATGTCGACAACGAGGCGGAGGCTTCCGCCAGCGATACGATGGTCGTGGCCCGCCTCGTAGTGTCGCGCACTGGTTTCTGGACCCAGGCACAGGATGAGTCGGGCCGGGTGATTTTTCACTTTCCGTCCACACTGGGAGGGGGATTCGATCCTTCCCCAATCGGAAATCTGAAGGTAGTGAGCGTCTCGGAGAGCCCGGCGTTCCGGTACCAGCCGGCGCTCTTCGCGGAAGTCCCTGACAGTGAGCCGCAGGCACTCCTTCCACCAGGCCCCAACTCGCCGGTGGGCAGGGTGTGGATAGGCCTTTCGAAAAAGCACTACGGTATTCACGGTACGTCGTCGCCCGAGACGATCGGCTATGCGACATCGCATGGATGCGTGCGGCTCACCAATTGGGACGCTCTTCAGCTGGCGTTGCTGGTTGAGTACGGAACGCCGGTCGTTTTCAGATAAGTGCGTCTGCTTACATCGCTTGCTGGCTCCGCGTCGGCTGTGAGATCGTTGCCCTCCCTCGTCACCCGTAAGACTACTGCACTCGAGGTCTGACTCCGACAAACCAGCCGTTGTCGTACCGACCCATTGCGATCGCCCTGTCACCTTGCTTCTGGAACCGGAAGCGGAACTCGGCGTACTCGGGATCCGCCCATTCGTCACCGCCTCGATGAAGCAGCGGAATTGGCGCGCTCGTCGACCCGACGCGCGACAGCTGAAGAAAGCCTTCGCGGTAGGCGATGACCGATTGAACATTGGCGTCCGCGTAAGTCCCCGTGTATGCCGATGACATCGCTGGACTCAGCTTAATATCGGCCCGAGGCGCGCGAGAGATTCCCAGCATGGCGCGTGCAACCCGTCCTTCGATGTCGATCGCCGAGATCGTAATGTCCTCGTGTTCCGTATTCATCAGCACGACGATCGTAACTGAATCGCGCGGATAGTAGGCGGCAGCTGCGCGGTTGCTACGTCGCGGAGCCAGTGTGTCCCCACTTCGAGTGTCCTTCGAGGACTCCGAGCCGCACGCCCAAACCGTAATCGGCGCGCACGCCATCTGGTAGAGGTGTGGCCTGTATCATCTGCGCGACTGATCGCGCGCTGACGAGCCGGCGTTCAACAAGGGCGGAGAAAAATTTGGCGAGGTCGGCCACACTCGAATACATGCCGCCTGCGGAGAAAATTCCCGGGAGATCCCAGACACTGTCAGGCGAGAATGTTTTTTCGCGCAAGTAGTAATTCCTTGTGGCATCGACACCTGCCGGTCGTGCGCCATCGATCCAGGTTGCAGAGAGCCCGGCGGGCAAGACTATTTCACGGCGAATGAATTCGTGATAGGGGATGCCGGACGCTTTCTCGATCACCAGCCCGAGCAGGTGAAACCCAGTGTTGTTGTAGTTCCAGGACTGACCAGCGGGTCGCGCCGGGTTTCCCTTCACGACGCCAAGCACGAATTCGTGCGTGATCGGTTTTCGTTGCGTCATCCACTGCTCGACGGCGTCCGCCTCATGGTCGGGGAGGCCGGAAGTGTGGTTGAGCAGCTGTCTCAACGCGACCGTCGGTGCGGCAATGTCGGGCCGGTATGTCGTGAGGGGAGCGTCAAGATCGATTCGGCCCTGCTCTACCATCTTCATGATCGCGACGGCCGTGAACATTTTCGTTATCGAGCCAATTCGGTATGGAGTGGTGTCCGTCATGCGTCGACCGGTGCTCACGTCTGCAAAGCCATAACCGCGGCTCATGACGGTGCTCGACCCACGGACCACTGCGATCGACAGGCCCGCCACGGGAACTGACCGGACTACGCTGTCGGCGAACTTGTCGATCTCTGCAGTGATTGCCGGGTCGGCAGTCG
>JALYOO010000408.1 GCA_030856845.1 Gemmatimonadota bacterium | reverse complement strand
ACGTCTTCATCGTCAACCTCGACCAGTCGGTGGTCGTAGCGCTGCGACCGATATTTTACTTCAGCGAACAGTTCATCATGGCTGCCAAACGTTCGCGTCATGCCCGTGTGATACACACTCCGGGTATAAACAGCGCGCGGCGTTACCGCACTGTTCTTCTCGTAACGATACCCTGCTTCAACCCTGGCGCTGCGACCCAGATCACTACGCAGCTCTGTTCCCACGTACCGGTTGATCGCATCCCGGCCAGGATTAGTTTCGTAGCGGCGTATGCGATACGCTCCATACGTGCGAAGTCTGTGCGAACCGCCGAGTTTATAGCTCAGCCGGGGGAGGAACAGGTACTGGTCTCCGACGTCCCGGTCCTCGGACGACCCTTTGAGCGCCGCCTCCCCAATGGCCTCGGCAGTGATGTTTTTTGTCAGGCGCCTCGCGAGCACCATGCTCAGGTTCTGGCTGATCCTGTCGAACTGCTCGCTCCTGGTATACGAGTGTCGCGCGATTTCGTACGCTGCCGAAAAACCCGGGCGCACTGCCGCGCTCTGATAGCCAGCGACACCGCCAAAAACGAAACCATTCGAGCCGACAAGGTCTTCCTTCTGGCGCTCGATGTTGGTGTCGTAAACTTCGGAGCTGAATATTCCGAACCGGTACGGACGCCATTGGCGGGCCGGACTATTGCTGTCTGCCTTGGCGGTAACTCCGGGTTTCGCCTTCGGCGGAGTCTGCGGTTCGACGGTTGTCGGCGGTTTCCTCGGTGGCGTCCGAACCTGGGCGGCCAGCGGAGCAGCAGCGGCAGAAATAACAAGCAGCGCGACCGCTGATTTCCTGATCACAATCCGACAGGATGTCGCTGGAGCCGTCGCTCGCACTCGGCAAGAATAATCGCCGTGATGTGATTGCGGTCCGGAATTCGTGTGCTTATCCATATCTGTCTTGCCAGGGTGAGTAAGTCGTAAACCAGAATCGTTTCGGGTTCGCCGCCATTGGAAACTGCGCGCTCCAACAATGCGTGCCGGGCGTCGTCGAACGCTGAAGGATCACCGTGCATGCGGATCGACTGCTCGGTGATGTGCGCGAGAAAATTGCCGATGTCGAGCGATGTGTCACCTTCGCAGAATTGATCCAGGTCCAGAACGAAAAGGCGATCGTCCGAAACAATGATCTGGTCCCCGTAGAAATCCCGATGGATTCCGGCGACTCTCCCCGGCACACTATCGCTCGCCATCTCGCGGCAGGCAGCACCAACCTCGCGAATTCGCGAAGCCAGTGACGGGCTCGCGTTGGCGGCCTGCATCAACGACGCATCGAGAACCGCAAGTTCGTCCGCCATCGAGTGATTCCTGCGACTGACGACGCCTGACTCGTGAATCTTGCGCGCGACATCGGCGACACGTTCAGCGAATCGTGCGCGTGCTGCGCCTGTCAGGTATTCGCTCATCATCGAGCCATCAACCTTCAAAGACAGGGTCATTCTCCATTCGGGAATGACTCCCGCGGGCTCGGGCACAGATATCCCATCAGCCGTGTCAGACGAGAAGCCGGCGTCCCGCAGCGCGGCCACTACCCGCAAGGTCTCGCGGTCGAGCCCTTTCGCCCTGACCTTGCCGAGCAGGTTGAATACGTGGCTTGCACCGCCGATTTGCGCTTCCACGCCGTACTCTACCATGCACCTTCTTCCCGGACGATGTCGCGTCATTCGCGCCGAGCGGACCTTGATGGAACGGGCGTCCATGCCGGTGAGCGCGGCCGTGCGCCGAAGCGCGAGCTGTGCAAGCTCAACGTTCACAGCATCGGCGAGCCACGGCATGGAGGGATCCACGGTTGCAGTCATGCTTCGCCCTCGAGTTGCTGTTCAGCCAGATCGAGGATCGATGAGATCTCGGCCGGCCACCCACTGGTGTGGCGGCGGAACGGCTCGTGCGCCAAAGCGAAAAACCCCAGGGCCGTCGAAGCACGAAGGTCGTTGCTCGAGGGAAGGGAGGTGCGCGATTCGTATCCGCCGAGAAGAGCGTCGATCGCACGGGTTGCATCCGATTGAGTGATAACCCGCCGCGCGGCAGCCACCCCGAGATGAGCGATGAAGCTGCCGAGGTCAATCGCGGGCGGTCCACTCGCCGCTTCGTCGAGATCAATGAATGACGCAACGCCGTCGCCCACGATCACCTGCCGTGTGTTGAAGTCACCGTGTAGCGTGGCACGACCGGGGTTGATGGCACCTACCGCTCGCGAAACACGACGGGCGAGTGCAGCGGCACGTGGGACGAGATCGGGACACAACAGGGGGAATGCGCGCAGGATCTCATTTACCCGCCGTCTTGCTGTTGTCGCATTCCACTCGACGAGTGGACCCGGTTCTTCACAGTGGAGATCCGCCAACAGCGCACCCGCCAGCGCGACATCCGATAGTCTCGCGCGCCCTGAGCTCAACTCTTCTTCGAGCATCTGCCCGTCGCACCAGGCCATCGCCAGCATACGGTGGCGCGAATCGCTTCCAAGGAGTTTCTGAAATCCGATACCGCCCCGGCGGGCGAAGTGCGAGGCACTGGCGAGGGCCGGTCCGAATCCGCGCTTGTCATAAGTCCTGATGACAGTCACGCGCCCGTTTCGCGACGCATACTTCAGTACACACCTGCGTTCCGGCTTGTAAGCGAGGACGGAGAGTTCTGCCTCCGGTCCGGATTTTCTGCCAGGCTGAACCGCGCGAAGAAGCTTTTCGCGTTTCTTCACATCGGCAAGCCGGATAAGCACCGGCATGTGGTCGTCGTTTGGAAAAACACATATCGACATGGATTCGTCGGAGAGTATGGTACGACCGGGACCGTACAT
>JALYOO010000404.1 GCA_030856845.1 Gemmatimonadota bacterium | reverse complement strand
ATTCCAAGATTGCCTAGTGCTCGTTTCCTGCTTGTCTCTAATCCGTTTCATCCGCGATATCCGCGACCCTAAAATTATCAACGTCAAGTGCGGGCAGGCAGCGGGCTCTGAACGAACCCGCCGCTCGTCCGCTTTCAGGGGTTGAACCAGTACGAGAACTTCACGAGGAAAGTATTGTCGGGATGTGTGTCGAACACATCGCCCAGGTCGCGGCGGAAGTTGAACTCGCTGCCGGCAAGGCCGTCGAGCTGTCTTCCCTGCGCCCACACGACGAACATCGTCGAACCGGGCATGTACTCCCACCGCAGCACCGTATTCGAACGGAACTGCTTAAAGCTGAAGCTTCCCGGATCGCCTGCGTACGGCTTGAAGCGCGCTGCGTAATCAGATGCTCGCGGGTCTGCCAGCTCGCGCCAGTTGCTGTAATCGCCGGTCGATACGAACGGCTGCGCATACACCTGGAGGGAAAGGTTCGGCGTCGCGGTGTAGTTGATCCGCGACGTCACGCTCACCGTCTTCTGATCCAGCCTCGCGAAGGTGTAGTGAGTCGTGTCGTTTCCGGCCACTCCGAAGTTCGCCCGCCACTGCTTGTCGTTGATGTCCTTACTGTAGTTCAAGCCGAGCGACTCGCTGAACTGACTGGCAAACCGGAAGTTCAGGCCCGGCTCGATCCACCATGACTTGGAGTTGCCGTCGTCGCCCTTCCAGCGGCCGGCGAACAGATTAGCCGTGTAGGATTTTCTGCTGTCCGTCTCGACGCCTCCCCACGCATCCACATTGGATGACTTGCGAAGCGCCGGCCCGCCGCGCGCTTCACGATCGTTGAAGGTCTTCACAAAGTCACCGTAGTTCCCGCCGACGTGCGCCCACCAGTAGCTCGGCAGCTGAATGTGCCAGTTGGTATTGAGTCCGACAGTGAGCGGCAGACCTTCGGTAGTCCACTTCTGCATGCTGTTGAAGTTGAAGAACGCACGCTGCCACGCCTTTGTCGGATTATTGAAGTTGAGCGAGAACCAGTTGCGGAACATCTGCTCGTCGGCGCGCGACTGAAACCCGACGTCGTTCGTCTCGAATCCAGGTGAGAATCGCTGCAGCACGCTCTGAAAGCGGGTGATGCCGCCGCCGAACTTGCTCACCGTCAGACGCCGGGCATTACCGGTGAGAGAGGTGCGGGTGGGATCGTACGCGATGTCATCATCGGGACGCTGATAGCGATGCACGCCATCGCGCTGCGTGCTGGCGATCGCTGACTCACTCCCGTTCACGACACTTCCCGCGACATACGCGGCGAGCTCGTAGCGCTTGTCGAAGAAGCGATGTCTGAGATCGATGCCGCCGGTGTACGCCGATCCTCGCAACAGGCTTTCGGTATTGGTGTCGAGCGCCCGGTTGACCCCGGTGATCATCGCGCCGATACCCGTCTGCCCGTCGCGCAGGTCCTGCTGCAATCGAGCCACAGCGTAGTTGGTGCGAGGCTCGATGGTACGGTCGTCGGTACCGACTTCGCGCTGCGTTATCGCATCGAGGAAACCGACTGACAGGCCTTTGCCGAGACGGCCCGTCAGCTTCGCTGCGCCGAGTATCGTGGTGTTGGTTGGACTCGTCTCGTCACCATAGAAGCCGGAGAGCTGAGGCGAGCGCCCTATGCGCCTCGAATAGAAAAGTCCGGTGCAGCCGGTGTCGATGTCGCCGCAGTTGGTGCGGAAGGTGAAGATCCCCGATCCCTCCAGAAAGAAGGGCCGCCGCTCCTCGAAGAACTGCTCGAATGCTGAAAGATTCAGCACGGCTGGATCGGCCTCCACCTGACCGAAATCGGGGTTAATCGTTGCGTTGAGCGTGAGGTTGGAAGAAAGCCCGTACTTGATGTCAGCGCCCGCAGCGATGGATTGCGGGTGATTGTAGGAGCTTTCCGACGGGCGGGTCTCGTTCTTCGTTACGACGTAGGGGACTACCTCGAGACGGGTCGGGGAGCTGAGCCCGCGAATTCCCCCGAGCTCGCCCGCCTGGGACACGTATCCCTGCCGGTCGCGATGATAGAGTGGCCAGCTGGTGCGTGCACCAGTGCGAGCGATATCGCGCACGATCATGAAACCGAACGTGTGCTCGGGTTTGTTGCCAAAGCGAAGCTGGCTGAACGGGATTCGCAATTCCGCCGTCCATCCAAGTGAATCGACCGCGGTCGCGACGTCCCATACAGCGTCCCACGTCGCATCTTCGTTTGTATCGTTGGAAACGTAGAAGTCGCGCTTGACTCCGGCGGGATTGACGATGAACTGGTAGGCTGTGCGCTTGTCGTGATAGGAATCGATGATGATCTTGAGCTGCTCGGACTGCGTGCGCACGTCGCGGCGGCTCAACAGCGAGATGATGCTGTCGGGTGCGGGGTCGAACATCCGGGCCATGATGTAGAGATACTTGTCGTCATGCACCACGCGGACGTCGGTCTTGAATCGCGTCTCGGCTCCCTGCTTCGGCTCGTACTCGAGGAACTTGTCGATCGTTTGCGCGTTCTTCCACGCGTCGTCGTCGAGCTTGCCATCCAGCGTCGGGGTTGAAACCGCTTTCGCCGCCAGGGCCGCAGTCGGTGTAGCGCTGCCGAGTGCCGCGGGGAACGAACCGGGGTATGAAGTCACCGGGCCGGTGCTGGCGACGGCAGTGCTTCCCTGAGCGGCGACTACGCATGGAACGAGGAAAGCGATGACAAGACCGAGAGATTTCATAATGGTTTCCACAGGGGTCGGACCGATCGAGGTTGATGTCGACGCAATCGCCAGGGGCAGTGTTCCTGTGCTCTTTGTGCCATCTGCGTCGTCTGTATCGCATAGCGCTCTGTGCGCTCGTTGTATTCCGACAACGCGTGTCGTCAAAGGGTTTGGAAGAAACGTTTGACAATGCGCGCGGCTTCATCTTATGTTGCGCGCCCCACCCCGTCGCCCCCGGAACAGCTCTTTTACGACAATCTGACAGGTGTTCGGATTTCGCACGTAGCGGGACGTCGGGACGAGCTGCGCACTGTTACAAGGCTTGCGATGAGATTCTGTTTTTTACTGCTCCTCGCAGTCCAGGCGGGCAGTCTCCGCGCTCAGGTATTGTCGACTCCAGCTCCGCGGCCACCGGGGGGCGGAGTCACGCTTACCGGCGCCGTCGTGGCCGACGGAACGGGATTCCCGCTACCATATAGTACGATCACGGTCGAAGCGATCGGACGCGAACGGTTTACCGATCAAACCGGCACGTTCACGTACTACGCTGTGCAACCCGGCAGATACCGGGTGAGGATACGCCAGCTCGGATACACGCCGGTCGATACCACCCTCGCCGTGCGAAGCGGTATGGGGAAAGTCGAAATCGTAATGTCGAAAGTTCCGACAGCTCTCGCCGAAGTCCAGGTGAGCGCTCCCCCGCGCCGGTGCATCGTTCCCACTCCCGACGGATTCGTCGATGACCCGGAGCTGGCGACTGTTCTTACCGAAGCAAGGAAGAACGCCGACCGCGAAAGGCTGCTGAGACGCACCTATCCGTTCGAGTATCGGCTGGCCAAATCGCACGAGACGTTTGACCCGAGCGGGGCCGTGCATACAGTGCGCTACGACACGACGACATTCCGGAGCGACGACAGCTGGCGCTATCGCAAGGGTCGCGTCGTGGGAGACGATCGCAACAAATTGTTCGGCGAGATACGAGTCATGCGACTGCCGACACTGTCCGATCTCGCGGACCGCGGATTTCTTACGGCTCACTGCTTCAAGTACACCGGAATCATTCAGCAGAATGGCCTTGCGGTTCATCAGATCGAGTTTGCGCCAGACTCGAGCATTGTCGCTCCCGACGTGGAGGGATCGATCTACATCGACAGCGCCAGCTACCTGATTCGAAGCGCCGTATTCCGTCTGACGCGGGGCGGGTCGGTCAAGCCGGCGATACTCGGAATGGTCGTAACGACTACGTACCGGGAGATCCTTCCGAATGTCGCGTTGTTCGACGAAATCCGCTCGGTTCAGCCGCTTGCTCCGACCGTACCCGGCGGCAAACCGTCGGAGTTCAGGGAACACCAGCGGCTGTTGAGCTTTCGCTTCATCAGAGGCGGTCCCCCCGGTATGGATGGACACAAGTGGATGTCGGCCGCTCCCCTCAAGCGCGATAGCTCCGCAGTCACCGATCTCAAGCCGATGAACGGGGGTTTGCCCAAGCCTCCTCCACCCCGGAAACTGTTGATGTAAGCAAGTAGCTACTTGCACGCCTGGCCTTGCCCGCTAAATTGCGCGGTCATGGATACACGCACCGTCATACTGAACGCTGCCGCGGAAGTTTTCGCTCAGCACGGGTTCCGCGGATCGACTACGAGGCGTATCGCGGACGCCGCCGCGGTGAACGAAGTCACGATCTTTCGCTACTTCGGTTCAAAGGACGCGCTTCTCGAAGAAGCGATCAAGAACTCCACCGGTCAGGCCTTCTCCCACCCGCTTCCCTCGATACCAGCCGATCCGGAAAGGGAACTGGTCGCCTGGTGCACGGAAGTCGTGGGCCATCTCCATGCGCGGCGATCGATGATACGGACATGCATGGGAGAGATGGAGGAGCGGCCGCAAATGACGAGATGCGCGGCCCAGGGTGCGGTCGGAGCCACCAATGAGCTGTGTGCTTACTTCCACCAGCTCAAGACCGCCGGATTCACGTCCGATTCCTTCGACGCGACCGCCGCAGCCGCGATGCTGATCGGAGCCTTGTTCCATGATGCGATGGGGCGCGACATGATGCCGGACGTGTATCCCAAGCCGGCTTCGAGAGCGCCCGCGCTTTACGCCAGGCTCGTGTTGCGTGCGATCGGAGTCGAGACAGCTCCACCAGCCCCCGTCGCCGCGCCTCGCAGAAGCAGTGGGAAACCCGATCACACCTTGACTCGTAACGCCCAATGAATGCCATGACCAGAATCTTCAAGTCAGACCGCGCCCTCGCACTGGCTGCCGGCCTGACCGCCTGTCTGGCGCTCGCACCGGCGGTCGTCGAGTCGCAGGTCACACCAGCGGTGAATGAACGCGCTGCGGTCGCACTGTCTCTCGATGACGCAGTGCGCCGCGCGGAATCCCAGAGCGAAGCGATAGGTGTCGCCCGTGCCGGAGTTCAGCGCAGCGAAGGCCAGCGACTTCAGGTGAGGAGCCAGCTCTTCCCGCAAATATTTGCATCCGGCGGGTACACCCGGACATTGAAATCGCAGTATCAGGGTTTTGGTGGAGGCGGTGAGCCAGATACCACTACGTCGACAGCCCCGGAACCACCTTGCGATGCCTACCTTCGAGACGCCAATGCGTCGGTCGCAGACCGTCTGGCAGGTCTCGATCAGGCGACGCGCTGCGGGCTGGGCATCAACCCGTTCGCCTCACTGAGCAGTCTGCCGTTCGGACAGGCGAATCAATACCAGGTTGGCCTGTCGCTCTCGCAAAATCTGTTCAGTGGCGGCCGAGTTTCCGCGCAGAACGCTGCCGCAGCGGCCGGCCGACGCGCCGCCGATCTGGAGCTCACCGCCCAGCGGGCGCAGACGATCCTCGATGTCACGCAGGCATATTACGACGCCGCGCTAGCGGATCGCCTTGTCGCGATCACCGACGCATCGTTCGTACAGACCGAGAATGTCCTGACGCAGGTACAGCTCAACAAGAACGTCGGCAACGTGTCGGAGTTCGAGCTGCTGCGCGCGCAGGTGACGCGCGACAATCAGCGTCCGCAGGTGATCCAGCGGCGAAGTGACCGCGAAGTCGCCTATCTCCGACTTCGTCAGATGCTCGACATCCCGCTCGAGCAGCCGCTGACATTGACGACGCCGATAGATGACAACAACGCTGCAACGTCGGGAATCCGTCTCGCCGGAATTTCGGTGACTTCGTACGAGGCACCTGACACCGCGTCGTCGCATCGATCCGCGGTAAGACAGGCTGACGAAGCGCTCCGCTCGCAGCAGGAGATGCTGCGGGTTGCCCGCTCTCAACGACTGCCCTCGCTGTCGCTGACGTCTCAATACGGGGCGGTAGCTTATCCACTGTCGGGACTTCCCGGATCGGGAGAATTCCGCGCCAACTGGACGATCGGCGTCGCTACGCAGTTTCCGATTTTCACCGGCGGAAGAATTCGCGGCGAGGAGCTTGTCGCGAAAGCGAACGTTGCCGAATCGCGGGCGCGGCTTCAGCAGGTGCGCGAGTTCGCGGCGCTCGACGCGCGCGTTGCGCTCAATGCGCTGAACCAGGCCAACGCAGCATGGGAAGCAAGCCGCGGTACTTCCGAGCAGGCGTCTCGCGCCTACACAATCGCCGAAGTCCGCTACCGCGAAGGAATCTCGACGCAGCTCGAGCTGAACGATTCGAGAATTCTGCTCGAGCAGGCCACTGCCAATCGCGCGCTTGCTGCGAGAAATCTCCAGATCGCTCGCGTCAAGCTCGCTCTGCTTCCCAATCTCCCGTTGCAGGCCGGAACTTCCGCGCAGAGCGGCAGCCAGCTGCAGATGCAGCAGCAATCGTCTCCGCAACAGCCTTCAACGCCCTCGCAACAACAGCAGCAACAGCAGGCGCAACAGGGCGCCCTGGCATCACAGCAAATACCACCCGGAATCTGAACATGAAATCGACATATATGCCATTGCGCACATTTCGTTTGAGAAGAGCGGCGCTCGTGCCATTTGCTGCCCTTGTTACGATCGGGGCGTGCAACCGCGG
>JALYOO010000387.1 GCA_030856845.1 Gemmatimonadota bacterium | reverse complement strand
CGAGGTGACCGCGCAAAGCGCGAATCCTGCTGCCGCGATTCTAATCAGTCTCATGCACATCTCCCGGATTTGACTGTGTTTCTCAAACGTCCACTCCCTCAGTACGCGCGTCAGCCGCAAAGGGTTGATGATCAATGCACGACCGGTTCGGACAGGACGGCGCGTGTCGTCCCTGCGGAGCTAACTCTTTTCGTTGGTTGAGGTAGCATGGAGGTTCTAGCGCCGCGGGCAAAAAGTGATATTCTTACGGGCCAATACGGGATATTGTCCTTCTACCCTGGTTCATTTGCTTGTGGCCGTCGGCAGGAAGGTTTCCTGAGACGGTGAGCTGCCCGCTTTTTTCCAACGATCCATCCGTCGAGCGCCGATCGTGACTGTTCCCAGCTCCGCCGCCGATATCAGCCCAGCTTCCCCAGCAGCCCCCGGCGAAACGATGTCGTTTCCGCTTGGCTGGATACTCGACAACGCGTCGGGTCCGATCAAGTACAGATCGGCGGGTGAGGTCGCGCGCCTTTCTGACTCCACGATGCAGGAGCTGGAGTGGTTGCCGTACGCTTTCGGGCCTGCGTTGCGACTTGCCCTGACGCAGAACGTGGATGGCATCTGGAATCAGTCCATGCTCTTTGTCCCGCGTCAGGGCGCTGATTTCGGATCGGTCGGCACCATTCCCGCGGCGCGTCGGTTGCTCGAGTACGGGTGGAACCGGGAATCGCCACCGCTGGCCCTGGCCCGCCGTCCGCTGTTCCGTCTGCTCGCGGAAGACAACGACCCCGCGTATCTGTATGAGCTCGGCCTCAAAACAAAGGATGAGCTCGCCGCGCGGCGGGGGAGACTTCAGCTCCGCGAAGCCGCGGCCGCCGCTCTGGCGCAGGCCGGCTACGAGAGCGATCCTCGTCTCCGCGGGGCGGCGCGCCGGATCATGGAACGGATCGATACGTATCTCAGCTCGCCGCTCGCGGAGAAACCGTGGAAGCGCGTTGGAAACGTGCATGTCCTCGCGCCTGAAGTCTGCCCGCCGACGTTCCACGCTCTGACGATGCTGGCCCACATGCCCATCTTCCGCAACGAGAACTACACGGAGATGGAGCGCATCTACGCCTACATCGCTCAACCGCACCCGCGGCAGGATTCGATTCAGCTGGTGGGGAAGAAGATGGTGGAGCAGCCGCATTATGTGCTCGGCGACCGATTGCCGCATCGGAACGCTGTCGAGGCTGACGTACCGTTCGCGCTGATGTGGCTCGAGACAATGGCGCGACTCGGCTTCCTCCGGCGAAACGAAAACTGGATGAAGATGTACGAGCGATTCGACGACGATCGGGACCGCACCGGCGTCTGGCACCCGCACAAGGGAAGCAGCATTCCGGCGACGGGAAACCCTCGTGTATGGCCAATGTTTCCGCTGGAAGACCTTTCCGGCGGAGTTGCACGGGCAACCGGTGCCGCGTGGGCCGACGTCACGTTCCGCATCGGTCTGATCGGTCGTCTGATCGGGCGCGAAATCAGGATCATCTAGGGCGGCTGAGTGCCGCCACGCGCCTTCCTGTCGCCTGAGGAGATGTTCCCGGCGGGGAGGATAAAGCTCCGTACATGGCGACTGCGCCTTGCTTCAGGATTGCGCGTACGAATAGTGGAGACGGGTGACGAGGCGGCGGCCCCCGTGTTGTTCGTGCCGGGCTGGGGATGTTCCACCTACATTTTTCGCGAGACGCTGACGGCGGTCGCGTTCGCTGGATTTCGAGTGATAGCCGCCGAGCTCAAGGGGCATGGTCTTTCGGACAAACCCACTGCGTCCGACGAGTACACTACGGACGCAATGTGTCGCCACCTGTCCGAGATCGTCGATGCACTCGACGCAGGACCAGTGCATCTCGTTGGTCACTCGATGGGTGCGGCGATTGCCGCACATACAGCCGCAATCGCACCCGAGAAGATCATCTCGCTCGTCCTCGTTTCTCCCGTGGGGTTCGCGGGTGTGCCCGGGATGTCAGTCCTCCGAACCGTCACTCCCAACGCCTCCCTGGCGATGATTCGCCGGGTCACTACGCACGGCATGATTCGCCGATTGCTCGGATTCGTCTACGGCCGGCGGCGCCGCGCAAACGACCGTGATGTCGAGGAATTCAGGGCTCCAGTGCAGTTT
>JALYOO010000363.1 GCA_030856845.1 Gemmatimonadota bacterium | reverse complement strand
GTTCTACTGACGGCATCAGTGGGAGCCGTTATCGCGGGATTGCTTGTCGCGACTGGCTACCGCGATGGCCCGTTCGTTTTCGAGGCGCGACCCTTTTCGTTGGGGCTGGTCGCAACCGTGGCGAAAGTTCGTGAATGGCGACTCTCGACTGGCGGGTATCTGGGTCACATGTTCGAGCTCTACGCCTTCTGGACCTGGATCCCAGTATTCCTCGCCGAGAGCCAGAGAGCGCGATACTCCGCAGGGGATTCGAACCCCGGGCTGATATCGTTCATCAGCTTTCTGGCAATTGCGGCGGGTGGGGCAGGGTCGATCTGGGGAGGTCTGGTGGCGGACCGCCGCGGACGCGAGCGTCTTGTCACGCTGGCTCTTGCCTGGAGCGGAGCGTGTTCGCTGCTGGTCGGGTTCTTTTTTGGTGCGCCGCTCTGGCTGCTCGCCGGCATCTCCCTCGTGTGGGGATTCTTTGTCGTCGCCGACAGCGCGCAGTTCAGCGCTCTGGTCACCGAGTCAGTGCCACCTTACGCGGTCGGCACGGCGCTCACCGTTCAGACCTTTCTTGGATTCCTCCTGACCGCGGTCACTATACAGGGAGTGCCGCAGATCGCGGCGGCAACCGGGTGGAGATGGTCCTTCGCCGTTCTCGCGCTCGGTCCCGCGTTCGGGATAGCGGCCATCAGGTCGCTAAAACAGCTCCGCCAACGGTCCGCGACTCCTGTCTCCATTTGAAGTATCCGACGGCGGACAGCACGAGGTACACCGCATAGAGCACAGCCGTGACATGCAGTGAGCGATTGATGAACATCACGATGTAAACAACATCGACCGCCACCCAGACCAGCCAGTTCTCGACGAGCTTGCGCGTCATCATCCACTGAGCGGCAAGGCTGGTGCTGGTGGTCACCGAGTCTACGTAGGGAATTGCGGCATCCGTGTGCCGGTGCAGGAGCGTTCCAAGGATGGCGGCCGACGTCAGCACGGCGGCAAACAGAACAAAGGCAACGCGCCTGCCTGTTCGACTTACCTTGAGCTCGGTGCGATTGCTTCCTCCATACAGCCACTGGTACCACCCGTACAGCGAGAGGACGACGTACACAACCTGAAGGCCCATGTCCGCGTACAGCCGTGACCGGTAGAACACCAGCGTGTACATCCCCACGCTGACGATGGCGGTAGGCCAGCTCCAGATGTTCTGCCGCACACTCAGGTAGACGCTTATCACGCCGAATCCGGCGGCGGTTATCTCCAGTCCGTTCATCCCGGCCGGGTGTAAGAGGAACTATGAGCAGCAGTGGCGGTCCGTCCCGCTGGCGGCGGAGAATATACGATACGCTGGCGGGACGGAGCCTCCCGTGTCGCTGAAATCCCGGGACGGGATATCTTAGGGCGAATGTCACGTCACATACGTATTGCCTTTGCGCTGCTCGCTCTCGCGTGCACGCCGTTCCGGCGACCGGAGCCGGCGCCGGTCAACACCCCGGAGCTGGCGACTGTTTCGGATACGGTCGCCGATTCGATGCTGGTAGAATTGCAGCGGCTCGACACGACTCTGCTGATCGACATGCGTTATGCGACCGCGAACAATTTCACCGGCGCACCGCTGCCGGGTTACGAAGCGAACAAGGCATATCTCCGGGCCGAAGCGGCAGTGGCGCTGTTGCTTGCCAGTGCGGATTTGAGGGCCGAAGGTTACGCGCTCAAGATCCTCGACGCCTACCGGCCCGTACGAGCCAGCGAAGCGATGGTCGCCTGGACGGAGCGTGAGAACCGGGGTGACCTGTTGCGTGACGGATACATCGCGAGTCGCAGCCGCCACAACCTCGGGGTCGCTGTCGATCTTACACTCGTCGAGGCATCGACCCGCGCCGATCTTGCGATGGGCTCGCCGTTCGACATGTTCTCGCGGGCCTCTCACACCGCCAACGCTGCCGGAGTCGCTGCACGACACCGTCAGGTACTGAAGGCGGCGATGGAGCGGCACGGTTTCGAGAATTATGAAAAAGAGTGGTGGCACTACAGCTACAACGTGGAAAATCCCGTGCGATTCGATCGCGTGATCCGCTAGCCAGGCGACAATCAGAATGCCACGACCAGTACACTTCGAGATCTCGGCAAATAATCCCGAGCGGGCCGCGAACTTCTACAGGGAAGTTTTCGGCTGGGAGGTGACGAAGTGGGAGGGTGCAGCCGATTACTGGTTCATCGCCACCGGAAAGGACGCACGCGGAATCGATGGTGGACTGATGCGGCGCGAAGCGTGGAACCGCGGAACCGTGAACACCATCGAAGTGGAGTCGCTGGACAATACACTGATGGCAGTCGTTCACAGCGGCGGCCGGATCGTCGATGCGAAAATGGCCATCGCTGGCGTCGGGTTGCTGGCTTACTGCGAAGACTCCGAGGGCAACCGGTTCGGGTTAATGGAACCCGATCCGCTGGCG
>JALYOO010000345.1 GCA_030856845.1 Gemmatimonadota bacterium | reverse complement strand
GTCTGGGCCGCTGCGCCGGTTGTGATTGACGCACTGAAGCCGATCGCGGCGATGACCAGTGATTTACGCATTGGGTTCATTGGGTGAGCGTTTCCTACTCTCCGACCGCTGCATGCATGCCCCGGTTTTCATTGATGACTCGCTGCGTCGCTTCCGGCGGCATCTGTTCGTAGCCCTTGAAGCGCTGCACGAAAGTACCGTGTCCGTGCGTCTTCGAGAATAGATCGGTGGCGTAGAGATGCATCTCCGCCTGCGGTACAACAGCGTGGACACGCGACTTCCCTCCGGGAACGGAGTCGGTGCCGAGTATGTGTCCGCGCCGCGCTGAGATGTCGCCGAGCACGTCGCCGAGAAAGGCGTCGGGGGTGGTGACGTCGAGCTCGTCGAGCGGTTCGAGGAGTATCGGCTTGCACTTGGGCGCGACGGTCTTGAACGCCTGAATGCCCGCCAGCTTGAATGACATCTCGTTCGAGTCGACCGAGTGATACGAGCCGTCGTACACCTCGACCTGAAAGTCCACCATCGGGAATCCCGCGATGATTCCTCTGGCCGACGACTCCTGTATTCCGCGGTCCACAGCGGGAATGAACTTGCTTGGTATTGACCCACCGACGACGGCGTTGACGAACTGGTATCCTGCACCGCGCGGGGTTGGCGCCATTCTCACCCAACAGTCGCCGAACTGTCCCTTGCCACCGCTCTGTTTCTTGTGGCGTCCCTGACCCTGTCCTCTTGCGACAATCGTTTCGCGATACGCGATCTGTGGTCGCTTCAGCTCCGCGCCAACTCCGTAGTGGCGCTTGAGCCGGGCCATTACCACGTCGAGGTGCCGCTCACCCAGCCCAGCCGCAATCGTCTCGTGGGTTTCGGCGTTGTAGTGCGTCTGAAAGCACGCATCCTCATCGTGGAGCCGGTGCAAACCCTGCTGAAGTTTTTCTTCCTCTCCGCGAGCGGTCGCATGGACCGCGTACACGACGCGCGCTTCGGGGAATTCGATCGCCGGCAGCCGCACCGGGTGTTCGCGGGTGGAGAGCGTGTCATTCGTATGCGTGTTCTTGAGCTTCGCCACGCACCCGATGTCGCCGGGATGAAGCACCGCCACCTCGATGCGTTCCTTTCCCTGTGGGATCGCCAGGTGCGCCATCTTTTCAGACATTCCGCGCGTGGCGTTGAACACTTCATGTCCGTTCGTTATCACGCCCGAGAAAGTGCGAAAGAAAGACACGTCGCCGACGTGCGGCTCGGAATGCGTCTTGAACACCAGTGCCGTGAGCGGCGCCTTGTCATCGGCGTGAATCTCGACCGTATGATCGCCTTCCGCGCCGGTGAATCCGTGGAGCTCTTCCATCTCGTAGGCCGACGGCATCAGCTCGACGATCTTGGTGAGCAGTGCCTGCGTTCCGTAGGTGAGGTCCGATGAACAGCAGAAGAGCGGGAACAGCTCCTGGCGTTTCATCGCTTCCTTCATTGCATTCAGCGCGTCGCCGCGCTCGATCGGTTCGCCGCCCAGGTATCGCTCCAGCAGCACATCGTCGGTGGCGGCGATTCCCTCGATCAACTGCTCGTAGTATTTGTCGAACTGTTCCTGGTTCTCGGCGGGTATGTCGACTTCCTCGTATTCCCCGCTTTTCGTGCCGCGCTTGAAGAGATGCGCCTTCTTGTCGAAGAGGTTGAGGATACCATGGAAATCCGGCCCTTCACCGATCGGCACTTCAACGGGAATCACCCGCGGGGTGAGCCGGGTCTTGATCGCTTCGTAGACGGCGTCGAACGAAGCGTGCTCCTTGTCGAGCATCGAGATCACGAACAACACCGGGTCCTTCCGGTCGATGGCCTCGTTGAACATGCGGGTCGTGCCGACTTCGACTCCGCCAGTGGCCGTCACAACGACGAGAGCGCCGTCGGCGGCGGTTAGTCCCGCGATCGCTTCTCCCTGGAAATCGGAGTATCCGGGCGTGTCGAGCAGATTGATCTTCGTGTTCATCCACTCGGCGTGGGCGCAGGCGAGGCTGATAGAAAAACCGCGCTCCGTCTCCTCCTTGTCGAAGTCGGTGAGCGCGGTTCCGTCGCGGACTGAGCCATGACGTTTCGAGGATCCGGAAACGAAAGCGAGCGCATCGACCAGTGTGGTCTTGCCACTCGCTCCGTGCCCGACGACGGCGATGTTGCGGATGTCTTCGCTTCGGTACTCGCGCATAGACGTTCGTTGCTCCGCGAGAGGTAGGAATTGATGCCTGCCGCCGGCTGCTTGCCCGACGCGGAGGAGGGTGCTCGGTAAACTGGCCACTGGTTCAGCGGGATGGCAAGGGCGGGGGTCTCTCTCCCGTAATGGCGAGGTGTGGAAATCACTCACTGGTGACGAGACTCGGGGGTTTAGTGACTGCGCGTTCCGGGTTCTGCGCTTAGAGTCAGGCGTAATGCGTGGCCCGTTCGGCGCTTTGCGTTGCCCGCCAACTCGAGCTTCCCCAAGACTCGTCACGCATGACGCAAAACGGGCAACTCATCACGCCTCACTCCGAACGCAATACCCGTCCCGCGTTGTTCGTTCTATCGCCGCAGGATGAGGTAGTAGACGACGCTGTTGAGAACGAGAACTCCAATGCCGATGGCAATGTGGTACCGCCGCGATTTCTCCGGCGGGAATCGCGTTCGCAGCACATGATGCTGAAGGAAGCCCTCCTCGTACGGAACGCGATCACCCTTTCTCCAGAAAGTCTTCTCCCAGGGAGTGAGCGGGCATCCCAGGTCGAATGACATAGTCGCTATCGCCCAGACAACGGCGAGCAGGTGAATCCACACCAGCGAGGGCCAGCGCAGGACGAGAAGCGACCCCGTCACGACAAAGACGACGTAGGCGATGTGCACCGAAGCGACCGCGCGGGCGAAGGCCCGCCAGATCAACGGAGTGCGGGAGTGAGGGGGATCGTCAGCGGCCATGGTTGCAATGTAGAGCGGCGTCACCTCGCGCCGGGCGGCACGAAAGGGAATATTGCGATGCGCGCCAACCAGTCGCACTGAACCGTGGAGGTCGCTTGATACTCATCTTTCTGGTAATCGGATTTCTCTCAGGGATTCTATCAGGAGTTTTCGGGATTGGAGGTGGAATCCTGATCATTCCGTCCCTCGTTCTTCTCGCCGGTCTCGCTCCGATCGTAGCGACGGGAACGTCACTCGGCGCGCTGCTGCTGCCCGTGGGGGCTCTGGGAGCCTGGGAGTACTACAAGCGGGGGAATCTCAATATCCAGGCGGCGCTGTGGATCGCGCTCGGCCTTTTCCTCGGTGCATGGATCGGTGCGCAGCTCGCGCATCATATGTCACCGGTGCAGTTGAAGCGCGGCTTCGCGGTGTTCCTGGTGATCGTCGCCGGGCGGATGTGGTTCAGTTGAGAACGGCCGGAGCAGAGATAATGGTGGGCAACCGTGACCATGTGAAACCGACAACTGGTAACCCGTCACACGGAGAGGTAACCGGTCACCGGTAACGGCCAAGGTTACGGGTTACGTGTGAGCAGTACTACACCCCGAATTGCTTGAAGTGATGATCGATGTGGCGGTAGCCCAGTACCCACCAGCTTCGCGAAGTGAGCTTACCGAATGCCGGGTGCAGAGGCCACGGCTGCCCGGGATCCCGCGTTGCGAATCCACTGATCCGCTGCCGCAGCGCGGTTGTCGCGCTCACCCAGTCGGTAGTGTCTCCACTCAACAGCTCCGGTGCGGTCGGCACGCCTTTCGGGAACGGCAGCCAGTAGATGATCATCTGCTTGAGAGGCGGGTAGCGAATGGCAAGGTTCCGGGGTGAAGTAGCGAGCTTGCCCGCCGCCATGCGCAGGGAGTTGTTCAGGTGAGCCACCATCTGGCTCGCGTTCATCTTTCCCCATCGCGCCCTGCTGTCGGGAGTGAGCTTGTGGAGCCGGCGCGTTATCTCCTGTCGTGAATCTTCCTGCCATAGTGTCTTCATCCATTCTCCCGCTATCTGGGTTCGCCGTGGTTGGACAGTATGCACTGGTCGAAGCCCGGATGTCAGGGGCTTGTTTTCGGGTTTTGTTCGGGATACAATCCAGCTATATGTCTGCCGCCGCACTACCGAGCCTTCGCTCGCTGCTGGAGCAACGCTTTCCCGATGCCACTCCTGTCACGCATCGCACTGCGGAACCGGTGGTCACAGGGATCGGCGTACTCGACCGAATTCTTCCGGGCGGCGGTCTTCCAAGAGGTCGATTGTCGGTCTGGATGCCCCAGGGTGGAGCGACCGCAATCCTTCGCGCTGCGTGTCTCACCACCACAAGAAAAGGGGAGAGATCGGCCTGGATAGACGGACTCGGTACGATTGCCGGGCAGTTCTGGGAGGAAGGGCCCGTACTCGTTCGGCCGGCCAGCCGCAGGAATTCGCTTCGCGCCGCGGAGGAGCTCTTACGCTGCGGCGGCTTCTCCCTGATAGTGTTGACAGGCTCTGAGCCCGCAGGCACCGAAATGGTGCGTCTTTCTCGAGCAGCGCGCGAAGGGGGGGCAGCTTTCGTGGCTCTGACGAGTCATACTTCGATGGCGAGCCTCCGTCTCACGTCGCGCATCATGCGGGGAAGCTACGTCTGGCGCAGAAATCCTTTCGGAGAGCCGGCGGAGGCATGCTCGGCGACTGTCAGGGTTCACGCTCACTCGCTGGGGTGGAACCGGCAGGCAGAAATGAGCCTGCCCGTGGTGCCGCACGAGCTGCGAATGGCCCTCGATGCTGGGCTCCCGGATAGAAGAGGACTGCCGAAAAGAGCAGTGGTGCCGCCTTAGGCTGACCTCGGCGGGGTTCTTGCGACTCACCACCGTCTACAACGTCCCGTTCCGGTTCGATTATTCATGACAGATGTCGCAATTGCTTCGACGGCGCTGAAGGATGGTGCGGCGGGCGAAGAGCTAGCCGCGCGTGTCCGCAGCGAGCTGCATGGCGCTGCCCCCGATGCGCTGATCGTGTTTGCATCTTCTCAAAACGACTATAAGTCGCTTCTCACCGCCCTCAAGGCGGGCTCGGGTGCAAGAACGCTCGTCGGCTGTTCGTCAGCAGGAGAATTCACCGGAGAGACTGCGGGCACAGGCCTCACTACAGTGATTGCGCTGCGCGCTTCCGACATGCGGTTCAATGCGACTATCGCCAAGGGCATGTCGCAGGATCGGGAAAAGGCTGCCGCTCACCTGGCAAGAAATTTCGAGGGAATAGAGAGCACCGATTTCCGTTATCGCACCGCGCTCATCCTTGTAGACGCCCTGGCAGGACACACCGAGGATCTGGTGGACCGGCTCACTGTTGCGACCGGGGGGATGTACCGTTTCTTCGGCGGCGGTGCCGGCGACGACGCGAAATTCGAGCGCACTCACGTGTTCATGAATGCGGAGATGCACTCCGATGCAGCAGTGGTCCTCGAGATCCTCTCCAACAAGCCGATTGGAATCGGCGCCCGGCACGGATGGTCACCAGCCAGCGGCCCGATGCGAGTCACCGAGACCGATCGCGCGTCCGTGCTGAGCCTGAACGTCGCTCCGGCAGTCGAAGCATTCGAGGACCACGCCGCGGCCACAAATCAGAGCTTCGACAGAAACGATCCCCTGCCGTTTTTTCTGCACAACATCGTCGGTGTGGAGACGGACGAAGGTCACAAGCTGCGAGTCCCGCTCGGCGTTGGCGCGGATGGAGGAATAGCGTGCGCAGCGGAGGTCCCGACGGGAGCGACGGCGCACATCATGTCCATCAAGCCAACCGATGCCGCGGATGCTGCCGCGAACGCGACCCGCGATGCCATGGAGCAGGTGAAGCGAAGCGGCAATACGCCGAAAGCCGCGCTTTTCTTCGACTGCGTTGCAACGCGTCTTCGCCTCGGGAAGGACTTCAACAACGAGCTCGATGCAGTATCGGCGGAACTGAAG
>JALYOO010000380.1 GCA_030856845.1 Gemmatimonadota bacterium | reverse complement strand
CAGCGACATAGACCTTGAGAATCCTGATTCCGCCAAGCGATTCGGCCAGCCTCCCTGTCACTTCGGCGTTGATGACACTCCGTTCGCGGAAGAGCGGACGAAGGCGCGCGAAAGCCAGGGACATCATTCCCCCGAATGCGAGCAGAACGACCAGGACGATCGCGGTGAGGCGCCAGTTGAGCGCAAACAGTACAGCGAGACCGATGATCGCTGTGAAGAGTCCGCCGGAAAGCTGGATCAGACCTGTTCCCACCAGATTCCTCACGCCCTCGGCGTCCGTCATGATGCGCGACACCAGCACGCCAGTGCGCGTGGAATCGAAGTATGAGACAGGCAGGTGCATGACATGACGCTGAACGTTCATGCGCATGTCGGCAATCGCTCGCTGGGCAGCCACGCTCACGACCTGAGATAGCGCATACGTCGTCACGACCTGGACCAGCACCGCAGCCGCAGTGGCGAGCGCGATCGGCATCAGCAGATCAGCCCTGCCCTTGCCAAGTACGTCGTCGATCAGGTACTTCGAGCTCGCCGGCAACACGAGGCCGGACACACGGCTCACCAGCATCAGCGCGAGGCCGATCGCGAGTGAGACGCGATGGCGCCACATCAATTGCCGCGCTTCGGCCCAGGCACGGGGGTAATCCACCGGCTTCTTGGGCGTTTCGGTCAAGGGTCCGGGTTAGCGGAAATCACGTCGGAGGAGAATCGGGATGGTTGAAGATTTCGCAGCCGGAAACATTGATTGCGGGTTGCCTCATGCTAAGGTTAACGACATTCCCGTTACCATGAATCGGCAATGACCACACGTTCGTTCCTCAAACGCAACACGTTCCGCTGCGCCGCTGCCCTCGCAATCGTCCCAGCGGTCGCGAACGACGCGGGCGCGCAGGGGCTATCCCGCGCGGAGCAGCGAATGCGTGAGTACGTGAAACAGAAAACCGCCGAGCAGGTCGCCTTCCTGGAAAAAGTCGTCAACATCAATTCCGGAACGATGAATCACGCCGGCGTCCGCGCCGTCGGCGACGAGTTCGCACGCGAGTTCAAGTCGCTTGGCTTCGAGACGCGCTGGATTCCAATGCCCGACTCCGTGAAGCGCGCCGGCCACCTCTTTGCTGAGCATCGCCCCAAAGGCCGAAAAGCGGGCAGGACCGTGCTGCTGCTCGGACATCTGGACACCGTGTTCGAGGGCGAAGGGCAGAAGTTCGCTGTCGTCAATGACTCCACAGCGAAGGGCGCCGGCTCGAGTGACATGAAGGGCGGCGACGCCGTTATCCTCTACGCCCTCAAGGCGATGGCCGCGGCGGGTACTCTCCGCGATGCGCATGTCATCGTTGCGCTCATCGGCGATGAGGAGAGCAGCGGAGAGCCGGTGAGCATTTCCCGAGGTGACCTGGTGGAGGCGGCCAAGCGGAGTCAAGCCATCCTCGCGTTCGAGGAGGATGCTGGTAAGGCGACGGTCGCGAGGCGCGGGTTCAGCGCCTGGCTGTTGACGACTACCGGAGTGCAGGCTCATTCCCAGGGCGTTTTTTCCACCGGGTCCGGTTACGGTGCGATCTACGAAGCTGCACGAATCCTGGACGAATTCCGCCAGAAAATGTCAGGAGAGCGCTATCTGACTTTCAATCCGGGAATCATCGTCGGCGGTACGACGGTGGAGTACGACACGACACTCACGTCGGGGACTGCCGCGGGCAAGCTCAACATCATACCGCGTACGGTTAAGGTGCACGGTGATCTGCGCTTCCTCACTGCACCTCAGCTCGACAGCGCGCGAAGCAGGATGAGAGAGATCGTCTCCCGGAGCCTGCGCGGCACTTCGGCGACGATCGCGTTCTCAGCGGAAAGTCCGGCGATGACTCCCACCCCGGGCAACTATTCGCTGCTGGCGACGCTCGACAGCGTTACACGCGCAATGGGCCTCGGTCCGACGGAAGCTCTCGATCCGGGCCTGCGCGGAGCAGGTGACATTTCCTACGTTTCGGGGTATGCAGATGCGTTGGATGGGCTGGGCGTTATCGGGCGCCGGTCGCATACTCCCGACGAGACGGTCGACCTCAGGTCGCTGCCGATTGCCACCGAGCGCGCCGCGATCCTCATTCATCGAATCACTCACAGCGAAAAGAGCAAACGATGAGCAACACCAAGGTATTCGTTCTGATGGCCGGCATGACGGCTCTGTTCGTCGCCATCGGAGCATCTCTGGGCGGCCAGACCGGAATGTTCACCGCGCTGATCTTCGGCGGCGCAATGAATTTCTTCATGTACTTCGCGTCATCCAAAATGGTGCTGAAGATGTATCGCGCGAAGGTCGTCACAGCGGACGAGGCGCCAGAGCTTTACGCGACGGTGGATCGCCTGCGACAGCGCGCCGGGCTGCCGATGCCAACAGTTGCGATCGCACCACATGAGCAGCCGAACGCGTTCGCTACCGGCCGCAATCCGGAACACGCGGTTGTCTGCGTGACTGAGGGCATAATGCGCCTGGTCTCGCAGGACGAGCTCGAGGGAGTGATCGCCCATGAGCTGGCCCACATCAAGAACCGGGACATGCTGCTTCAGACGATCGCCGCAACGATGGCCGGCGCAATCGGCAACCTCGCCTATTTCGGATTTCTATTTGGGGGCTCGCGCGACGACGAGGATTCCAATCCGGTCGCTGGTATCGGGATGATGCTCCTCGCTCCCATCGCCGCGTCGCTCATTCAATTCGCGATCAGCCGCCAGCGTGAGTTCAAAGCCGATCAGGTTGGCGCCGAAATCAGCGGCCGGCCGCTGTCCCTCGCCACTGCGCTCAAGAAGCTCGACGCGAGCGCAAAGCGTATCCCGATGCACGTCGCTCCTGCGGCTGCGCCGCTGGCGCAGGTGAATCCGCTTCAGGCGTTCGGCGGCGGTGGCGTGATGAAGATGTTCTCGACACACCCGCCGACGGAGGAGCGTGTGGCACGGCTCGAGCGGCTGGCTATGCCGGCGGCCGCATCGGCAGTGACAGCGTAAATGTCGAGCCCGTCCCGGGCTCGCTCTCCGCGGTAAGATCCCCTCCCATACCTCGGGCGAGGTCGCGGCTGATTGCGAGGCCGAGGCCCGTGCCATCGTGCTGGCTGGTGGTGCCGCGGTCGAGCTGAATAAAGGGCTCGAAGATTGTTTCCAGTTTCGATTCCGCAATGCCGACGCCGGTGTCGCGCACGAAGATCCGGATGGTCCGGCCGTCGGCGGCGCACCCGAGAGTGATGTTGCCGCCTGAATCCGTGAACTTCACGGCGTTCGACAGCAGATTCAGCAGCACCTGCTGAACTTTTTCAGGATCGGCGTAGGCAACGCAGGTCGGATTACCGCACTGATACTCGTACTCGATGCACTTCTCCCGCAGGAGTGGCGCGATTAGAGATTCGAGCTCCGGCAGGTGTTCCGACAATATCATCGGCCGCGTGCTGTAGACGACGCGCCCGGCTTCGACTTTGGCGAAGTTCAGAATGTCGTTGATCAATGCCAGCAGGTTGTGCTGACTTCGCTTGATCCGGCTGACGTCACGCTGCTGAAGGCTCGTGAGCTCGCCGTGGACACCTACTTCGAGCAGGTCCGCGTAGCCGCCGATGGCGTTGAGCGGTGTTCGCAGCTCATGCGACATCGTGGCGAGAAATGCGGACTTGGCCTTGTTCGCCAATTCGGCCTCGCTGCGAGCCTGCCGCTCAGCGGCATACAGCCTCGCGTTGTCCATCGATACCGACGCCCAGCTCGCTATGGAATTGGCGATCCGCTGGTGACGATCGGTGAAGTACGCCGGTTGTGAATGCCCTAAGATGAGCCCGCCCAGTTGTTCTCCAGTGCGGGAGATAACCGGAACGGCCAGATAGCTTCGAAGGTCGAGCTCACTGGCGCGCGTCGACGCGAAGGGAGAGCCATCACCGAACTGCGGGTCATCGTCGATGTCATCGCTGCGAACAGGTGATTCGTTGCGATACGACTCGGAGAATGCGCCGAATTCAGCCCCGGTGAGGTCGGCGGCTGCCCTGGTGACGGTTTGTTCGATGCGCTCCGCGTCGAGCTCCGAAGCCAGCACAACTCCCAGCCGGTTGATCGCCTCGATGAGATTCGACTCGGCGCGTTCCTGAAGCTCCGCGTTTCTCAGCTCGGTAATATCGACCGTGTAAACGCTCAATCCATTGGATGAAGGGTACATTCGCTCGCGAAACCACTGGCTCGTCGCGGGATAAAACTCCTCGAAATCCACCGGTTTGTTTTCGCTGACCGCCCGTCGGGCCTCTGTTTCGAAGAGTGTGCCGACGATCTCGGGGAACTCATCCCAGACGACCCGCCCGACCATGTGCTGCGGGTCTTTTCCCATCGCGGTAATTGCGTTGCGGGCAGCGGCGTTCATGTACGCCATTCGCCAGTCGCCGTCATAGACAGTGAAGGAATCGGAAATGCTTTCCAGAGTGTGACTGAGCACCTCGTTGGTACGAAGGGCCTCGGTTGTAGCGCGTTCGAGCTCCCGGTTTGTCTCAAGCAGCTCATCGTTGGTCTGCTCGAGCTGTTCGGCGACGGCGTGTACCTCGTCGGTCTGCTGCTCGAGCCTGGAAGAGATCGAGCGGGCTTCGAGCTCGTGTTGCCGGGCTTCCAGCGCCGACGCGACGGAACGCTCCCTCTCGGATCTCAGACGGTCCGTAAGCGAGCTGACAAGCAGAGCGATGACGATAAAAACAAGGACTGGAACTACGTCGATGACGGTGTCGGAAAAGAGTGTCCCGCTCGGACCGATGAAGAGGTAGTCAGCCAGGAGGACGCCGACGATAGCGGTCAGTATTCCGGCCCACCGTCCGCCATACCACGCGCTGAAGACCACTGAGCCGGAGAAGAACACAAAAATCGCGTTCTCCAGTGCGGGCATTGCGAAGTGGGTGGCGGCGGCGGCAGCGAAACTGGCCGCGATTGCGACGGCGTAGCGGGCAAACACACCTGGCCTGCGACTCTGCAAGGCCTCCGGGCGGCGGGGATCAACCTGCGATTCGATATCGCCGAGTGGCTCGGAGTTGGCATGATTCACGGCGAAGCCGATTATTTGCACGAAGGGGGCCAGTCAGCGAATCGGCGGTCGCGCATTCGCCGGTCACGGAGCGTGCATCTGGAGATCGCAAGCACGTAACGTTGGCCGCATGATCGCATATCCAGCTTTCTTACCGCTGCGGGAGTGGCTATTTTGGTAAACACTTGTAGCGCGGATCCGCTGTCCGCTCCCCGCCTGCCTCTCACAAACCACTCCAAATGCGCACTCGGTTTCGCAACGTCGCGTTGACAGCGCTGGCCCTTCTGGCTGGCTCGTGCTCTGAAAATTCCATTACTGGTCCGGAGAGCGGCGGTACGGTTCGAGCCCCGTCGCTCGTCGTTGCTGCGGCGCTGCCTCCGGTGCGCATCAGCGAGTTCCACTACGACAATGTGGGAACGGATACTGGAGAAGCGATCGAGATCTCCGGACCAAAGGGAACGGACATCACCGGCTGGAAGCTCTATCTGTACAATGGAAGCGGGGGCGTCACCTACGGTTCGCTGACGACGTTCGCGGGGACGATACCCGCCACCTGTGGCGAACGCGGTGTCGTGGTTACGAACTTCGCCAGCAACGGAATCCAGAACGGGCCCCCGGATGGAATCGCGCTGGTGAATGCGGCAGGCACCGTCATCGAGTTCATTTCGTACGAGGGCAGCTTCGCGGCGACCAATGGTCCCGCTGCCGGGATGACTTCAACCGACATCGGAGTGCAGGAGGTCGGAACCGAGACCGCTACTCCGGTCACGTCATTGAAGCGCGACGGCCTTGGAGTGTGGACCGGCCCCAGCGCCAACAACTTTGGTGCATGCAACGATGACAATGAGCCGCCGCCGGCCGCAGTCGTAGACACGGTAGTCGTTACTCCGGCGACGGCCAGCATCGTCCAGGGAACCACGCAGGCTTTCACCGCAACGGCATATGACGCCAGTGATGTCCCCATTCCCGGCACGATTTTCACCTGGACAAGTACGGATGAAACCGTAGCAACCGTCAGCGCGAACGGTGTCGCTACAGCGCAGCAACCCGGGACGGCGCTCATCATCGCTGCCGCGCCGAATGGAAAAGCGGATACGTCTTCCCTTCAGGTAACACCACCTCCGAGTCTGCCAGCAACCCTTTTCTCGGAGATCCACTACGACAACTTCGGCACTGACGCCGGTGAAAAGATCGAGATCGAAGGGGCCGCGGGCGTTTCCGTTGCCGGGTGGAGCATCGTGCTTTACAACGGCAATGGTGGTCTTGCCTACACCACCACTCCGCTGACGGGGACGTTTCCGTCACTGTGCGACGGGCGCGGCGTGCTGGTGTTCAGCTATCCGCAGGATGGAATTCAGAACGGCTCGCCGGATGGTTTCGCGCTGGTGAATGCGGATAATCAGGTGATCGAGTTCCTGTCGTACGAAGGAACGTTCGCGGCCACCGATGGTCCGGCGGCCGGGATGCAGTCGACGGACATCGGAGTGTCGGAGGTATCGGCGCCGGTTGGGCAGTCGCTGCAGCGAAATAATTCCGGCGTCTGGGAGGCGCCGGCGGCACACAGTTTCAGCGCCTGCTACGGGATGGAGCCGCCTCCGGCATCGAGCACGATCGGATTCTCCGGCCGTGAGGCGGGTGAGCCGCCCCTTCCTGTCGGCTTCGAAGACCAGCTCTTTGGAACACTTCGCAACCCGAGCGGGGTTGTCGTTCCGA
>JALYOO010000304.1 GCA_030856845.1 Gemmatimonadota bacterium | reverse complement strand
GTGTAGACCCTCGAGGCTCCTTCGCCAGTCGAGGTTATCTCGGCCGGAGTGAAATCGTGAAGCGCCGACTGATTCGGCTCGATGAATGTCCGGAATTTCCGGTAGTCGCCACTGGCAATGAGCGGCTGAGCGAACACCTCGAGCGTCAGCGTCGGGGTGAATGTGACGTTGGCGCGCGTGCTCATCGACAGCGATTTCTGCTCGAGGCCGGCAAAGATGTACTGCCGTCCGAAGAATGCGGTATTCGTGGAGTCCGGGCTCGACGTCACGAACTGCGCGGCGCTCCACGATTTGTTGAAGGTCGGACCGAGAGACAGCTGAACGTTCGACGATGGCTTGTACGTCACGCTCAGGTTGAGGTTGTAATTGTCGTCTTCGTTCTCCCTGTTGGTGTAGCTCGGATTGAACGACAACGAGATCGTCTTCCTCGCGTCGGTCTGCAGGTAGGTCTGGTAGTAGGTGTAGCCATAGCGCTTGACCTGCGGCCCGCCGCGGGTCGCTCTGTCATCAAAGCTCTCCGGCGTGCGGATGATGAAGGCGTTCGCCTGCCAGAAATTCCTGAGCTGCCCGAATATTCCCGCGGCGAACTGGCGGTCTGTGACGTATCCGTCGTAGCTCAGCTCCTGCTGCGCGCTGAGAACCGCGAAATAGTTTCGGTATATCGGACCCGGCTTGGTGATCGATCGCGCGACGTTGGTGTTCATCCACACATAATCGGATTTGCTCAGGAACGAGATGTCGTTGACTTCGAACCCGGGGCTCCTGTAGTTCACCATCGATTCCCACAGCCACGTCCCGGCATCCTTTGCGACTCGCGCGTAGCCGGCGTAGCCGCTCAGCTGGTCGGCGCTGGGGTCATACTCGGCACTGAACACCCCGTTGCTTCCACCCTCGCGATCAGGTCGTTGAAAGTAGCGCGCACTGGAACGCTGCAACCTGTCTATCGAAGTTGCCGATCCCTTGACGTCCGACAGCGCGAACTGACCCATGAAGGTGTAGGTGCGATTGTTCCTCGAGGCAAACCAGTCAAGGCCCGCGCTGCGCGCATTTTTCGGCAGCCGCAGCTTTGCCAGGGAGTCGTCGGTGAAGCGGTCGACCGACGTCAACATGCCGCCAAGTGAAAACGCTCCGCCCTGGAATTCCTTGCGCGGACGCAGCACGAAATAGTTGGTGAGCGGCTCGACTTCACGCTCGAACTGTTCCCGCCCGCTCTCACTCTGGACGATCACGCTCGCCCGCTCACGCCGCGTGACCGCATCGAGAACTCCGATCAGATAATTGTTGGACGTTCGGCCGGTCACCTTCGCCGCGCCAAGAATCGTCGCATTCTCCGGCTGGTCCACATACTTCCCGGAAGGAAAGAGCTGCGGGGAGCGTCCGATGCGGCGCGTGTAGAACATCTGGAGATTCGACACGTTGCTGCAGAAAAAGCAGCTGAAGTTTCCAAATCCGAAGTTCGACTGGTTCTCGATGAAAAACGGCCGGCGCTCGGAGAAGAATGTCTCGAACGCGGACAGGTTGACGACGGCTGGATCGACCTCTACTTGCCCGAAATCGGGATTGATGGCGGCGTTGAGCGTGAGGTTCGATGTGAGCCGGTACTTGAGATCTCCGCCGACGCGATAGTCGCGGTCGTTGTCCTTGGTGAACGGATTGGTTGGATCCAGCGGCCGTATGTATCGCGCGCGCGCGACAGTGTACGGCATGACTTCCATGCCGCGCGGCCGCTCCGAAATCTTTATTCCCTCGAGGTGCCCATAACGCTGCGGCCCGCCGGATTCGTTATTTGGCCACCAGGAAAAATGCGTCCGCTCGTTCAATCGATGCACAAAGCGGACAATCTGAATTCCCCACGTCTGATCGACCGCACGTGAGAAGTTCAGCTGGTTGAAAGGAATGCGAAACTCGGCAGTCCAGCCGAGGGAATCCGTGTGGGTCGCCGTCTGCCAGACCGGATCCCAGGTGGCGTCACCACCCGTGGCGTCGCGCTTGGAGCCCGCCGGGTTCACCTGAAAGTTGTAGGTCGAGTTGTGCGAGTGATAACTGTCGAATATGACCTGGATGAGATCGCTGTCGTTCTCGGTCATCGCGTCACGCCGCATGAGCCGGCTCCTCACTCCCGCCGCGCCCTTGTCGTCGAACATCCGTGCACCGATGTAAATCGCATCGTCGTCATAGGCGAACCGCACTTCCGTCTTTTGTGTCGCGTCCTTTCCCTCGTCCGGCTGCGACTGGCGAAAGCCCGTGGCGGGGGTCGGCGTTCGCCAGACTTCCTCGTTCAGCTTCCCGTCCAGCTCGATCGCCGATGTGAGACGAGCTGCACCCACCATCGGTGCCGGAGTCGGATGAACACCTCCCGATGCCGCTTGCCCGCCGGCTGTTGACGCTACGGCAAGGCAGACGGAGATGCTAACGGTGCTCGACCAAAGAACTCGGAATGGACGGTGTTTGCGCATACAATCAGGGGGTGTTTGGGTTGCCGGCGCGATACCCGCTCGTGGCTTGGCGGTGTGGCGCGAAAACTTGGACTCTTACAATCGGAAAAGGGTTTGGAATCCGGCTGCTCCGCGTGATTGATAACCACAGAAGCGGCGCACCGTTGTCAGGCTTTGCGCAGATTCTTGTCAGAGATTTGTAAAGGGCCGACGCAGACCGAGTTGCAATGTCGGATCAGGTCCGCGATTCCTCACGCGAATCAACTCCGATGCTGGAAACTCTCATCGATGGCGGTCAGTCCCCGGTTGCAGCCGCATCCGCGTCCACCGTTGGTGCTTGAAAAACCGATGGGTTGCCGCGGCGCCTGAAGG
>JALYOO010000298.1 GCA_030856845.1 Gemmatimonadota bacterium | reverse complement strand
GCAGAAGATCAAGGAGGAGACGAAAGCCACAATACGTGTCCTTCCGGATGAAGAGTTCCGGTCGGCCGAAGCACCCCCGAACTGCCTCAAGTGCGGGGAAAAATCGGTGGTGGAGGCGCTCTGGGCGAAGGCATACTGACTGTGCCATCCGGTGACGGCGGTGGGCATCACCAGCCCGCAATTGCCGTCGCACCATCGACTGCGTCGCACGCTCCGGGAGGCGAACCGGGGTTTCATCGGGAGGGCGATGAGCTAAGATGTGATGGCGTTTCTCTCGACGCGGTCGCCTCGGCGATCGGCACACCTGTCTACATCTACAGCGCTCCATCCATTCGACATCAGTATCGTCTGCTCTCTGACGCGCTCAGCGGCGTTCCTCACCGGCTGCACTACAGCGTAAAGGCCAACTCGAACCTCGCCATTCTGGATCTGCTGCGCAGCCTGGGAGCGGGAGTTGACATCGTGTCCGGCGGCGAGATGTACCGAGCGGAGTCCGCTGGATTCAAAGGCCGAGACATTGTCTTCAGCGGAGTTGGCAAGACCGAGCGGGAGCTGATCGAAGCCCTTACGCTCGGCGTGCTGCTGATAAATGTCGAGTCGGAAGAAGAGTTGACTCTCCTCGACTCGGTTTCCGGATCGCTCGGTGTGCTGGCGCCTGTTGCCCTGCGGGTGAATCCGGAAGTCATGGTGGACACCCCACATCCGTATACGCGCACCGGCGTCAAGGGAATGAAGTTTGGCATTCCCTTCGACGAGACACTGGTGGTTGCGGAACGCGCCCTTCGCATGAAGCACCTGCAGCTCATCGGATTGGACATGCACGTTGGTTCGCAGATATCGCGATTTGAACCATACGAGATCGGACTTGGCCGGTTGCTTCAGCTGAAGGCCGAGGTGGAGAGTGCGGGGGCTCGCGATCTGCGGTACCTCGATATCGGTGGGGGGCTGGCCGTAACCTATGACGCCGAACGCCCACTGGATGTGAACGGATTTGCGGAAGTGATCAAGCGGATGGTGCTGCCCTCAGGTCTACAGGTGCTGCTGGAGCCGGGGCGATTTCTCGTCGGCAATGCGGGCATTCTGTTGACCCGGGTGCTGTACAGAAAGCGCAGCGGTGGCAAGGAGTTCATCATTGTCGATGCGGGAATGAACGACCTCATCCGTCCGTCGCACTACAATGCCTACCACAGGCTGGAAGCTGTGCGCACAACGGCTGGCAAGACGGTCGCAGACGTCGTCGGGCCTGTTTGTGAAAGCGGAGACTTCCTGGGGCTTCACCGCGAAATGGACGACGTGCAGCCGGGTGAGCTGCTGGCGGTGCATTCCGCTGGTGCGTATGGATTCGTGATGGCATCCAACTACAACTCCAGGCCGCGTGTCGCCGAGGTATTGGTGGATAAGGGACGCTTCGGCCAGGTGACGAAACGCGAGCAGTACTCCGACCTCATTCGCAAGGAACGGCTCGAGCCTGAATGGAGAAGCTCCTGATGAAAGTCGGCCTTCTCGCGGATACACACGACCGGGTTCCCGCCATCCGCGATCTTCTCAACGAGATGATAAACCGGAGCGTGACCCTGGTGATGCACGCCGGCGACTATTGTTCTCCATTTGCGCTCGAGCCCTTCCACGAGACCAACGTCGCGTTGCTCGGGATTTTCGGCAGGAATGACGGTGATCACGAAGGATTGAGGGCCGCCGCCGCGCGCGGCATGGGAATGGAGCTTTACGAGTCGCCGCACAGCTTCGAGGTGAGCGGCCACCGGATAATGATCGTGCATGACATCGGCGAGGTGAACCGCCGGTCGATCGAGTCGCACAGCTTCGTCGTCCACGGATTCACTCACCGGCAGGAGACCATAGCGCGCAGTGGCACGATCGTGGTGAATCCGGGAGAGGGATGCGGGTGGATCAGCGGCGCCTGCACGGCGGCGATTCTCGACCTCGAGACGAGGGAGGTGGAAGTCATCACCATATGACGAGCCGAATCCTCATCCTCGACTACGGCTCGCAATACACGCAGCTCATCGCGCGCCGCGTCCGCGAGGCGCGGGTTTATTCGGAGATTCATCCGCCATCGCGGAGCATCGAATGGATTCGCCAGTGGAACCCCGCTGGAATCATCCTCAGCGGCGGTCCCAATTCAGTGTATGCCGACAATGCCCCTGGCGCCGATCGCGAGCTGCTGGACGTCGCTCCGGTGCTCGGCATCTGCTACGGAATGCAGCTCATCGCGCAACTCGAAGGGGCAGACGTGAAACGCGGCGGGCGTCGTGAGTACGGCAGAGCCGATGTATGTGTGGCGGAGTCCGGTGGAATGTTCGCGGGGTTCGATGCAGGAGAAGCTTTCGCGGCGTGGATGAGTCACGGGGATCACGTCGAATCTCCGCCTGCCGGGTATGTGTCAACCGCGTCCAGCAAGGGCAATCCCGTATCAGCCTTTCGGCACGAGGCGCGGCCAATCTTCGGAGTGCAGTTTCATCCCGAAGTGGCGCACACGCCGCGGGGTGGGGAGATCATCTCCAACTTCGTTTTCGGCGCGTGCGGCGCTGATTCCTCGTGGACGCCGGGCGCATTCATCGAGACGGAGGTGGCTAAAGTCAGAGAACGGACAGACAACGCGGAGGTAATCTGCGGCTTGTCCGGCGGAGTCGATTCAGCTGTTGCTGCTGCGCTGGTGCACAAGGCAGTGGGCGACCGGCTCACGTGCATTTTCGTCGACACAGGTCTCTTGCGGCAGCACGAGCGCGATCAGGTCGAGCGCACCTTCAGGCAGCACATGGGAATGACGCTCGTCACGGTCGACGCCGCCGACCGGTTCCTGGCGGCCCTGTCCGGCGTCGAAGATCCCGAGCGAAAGCGCACGATAATCGGCCACACTTTCATCGACGTGTTCGAGGATGCGGTCGCGAGCGCGGGTTCAGACGCGCGGTTTCTCGTTCAGGGCACTCTCTACCCGGACGTGATCGAGTCGGCCTCGCCGACGGGCGGTGCATCGGTGACGATCAAGACCCATCACAATGTCGGGGGGCTTCGTCCGGGAATGAAGTTCGAGCTGATCGAGCCCCTTCGAGAGTTGTTCAAAGACGAAGTGCGGAACGTCGGTCGCGAGCTTGGGTTACCCGAAGAGATTGTGGGGCGGCACCCGTTTCCCGGGCCGGGCCTCGCGATCCGTATTCTCAGCGATGTGTCGCGCGAAAAACTCGACGTACTGCGGCAGGCTGACGCGATCTACCTGGAGGAGATCAGGGCGGCGGGTCTGTACGACAGCATCTGGCAGGCGTTCGC
>JALYOO010000296.1 GCA_030856845.1 Gemmatimonadota bacterium | reverse complement strand
GCAGTACGCTGGTGGACTGGCTCCGAGCTCGCGACCGACGGTCGAAAGCGCTGTCGGTTTCCAGAAAGGATCGCGGCGCCATTCTTCCCGTTGGACTGTCGAAGCAGCAGGTGTACTGGTACTCGCTCGATGGACGGTTCACCACGAGCAGCTATTACACGAAGGCGCTTCCCGAATGGATACAACGCTTCAACGCGCGGCGTCTGCCACACAGCTACGCGGGAAGGACGTGGACGCCAATGTTGCCTGACAGCGCTTACAGGGAACGAGATAGCGTCACACTCGAGTCGGAAGGAAACGAGTACGCGTTTCCGCACCCCATTCCCGAGGATACCGCTCGCGCCGTTCAATGGGTGATCGCGTCGCCATGGATGGACGACATCACGTTCGCCCTTGCCCTCGATGGACTCAAGGCCCTGTCGCTCGGGTTCGGACCTCACACCGACGTCCTTTCGATATCGCTATCGAGTACCGATGCTGTAGGGCACAGGTTCGGACCCGATTCCAAAGAGATGCACGACGAAGTTCTTCAGGTGGACAGGGCGCTGGGCGTCTTTCTCGACTCACTTTATCGGCTGCGGAATCCGGCGACCGTTACACTGGTACTGACGTCCGACCACGGAGTCGCAAGGATACCGGAGCTGGCGGCGGACAGCATTCGTCCCTCGCCCGTTCGCGCTTCGCTGTTTCCTTTGCTGGACACCGTTCGCGCGGGCCTTGCCCTCCGAAAGGTGCACCCCGCCGCGATCGACGTTGACCAGCAGCTCTTAAGCTTCGACAGGGCCGAGTTCAAGAGAGCGAAAGTCAATGCCGATTCTGTGGTGAAGTCATTTGTGGAAGCGGCGCGCCGACTTCCCGGCATCGGCCGCGTCGACCGGTTTGCCGATCTCGCTCGCGCGGATACCATCGCCGATCCCGTAGCCCGGCGCTGGCTCCATCAGCTTTCTCCGCAGGACGGCGTCGAGCTGGTGGTGACGCTCAAGCCGGGCAGCACCTGGGGAGGGAACGTCGCATCGCACGTGTCGCCTCACGATTACGACACGCACGTTCCGATAATTTTTTATGGCCCGCAGTTCAAAGCCGGGCGATATGCAGGCTTTGTCAGGACAGTCGACATCGCACCAACGCTGGCCGCGGCCGCGGGAGTCAGGCCTTCAGAAAAGCTCGACGGCGTGGTGCTTCAGCAAGCATTGAAGTAACCCTGCGAGTGCCGTGCTAGCCGATTGCAGGTTGCGCCCTGGGCGCAGAGAATAACGAGCATCGGGTAGCGCGCAGCGCCAGGCGGGTCAGATACCACGGCGAGCAGAGTGGATTCCGGGTGCTGTCGGAGTGACATTCCATCGAAGGAACATCCACGCTGCCCCAAACAGCGCAAACGCGATGGCGATCAGCTGCGCAGCCGTGATTCCGGCGATAAAAAATCTGTCGTCCTTTGCACGAAAGAACTCGACGATGAAGCGCTCGATGCCTGCCAGCAGGCAGTACATGCCGAACAACCAGCCCTCTGCATGTTTGTGCTCGCGAAAGCGCCAGAGAATCAGAAACATCATGAAACCCATTACGGTCTCATAGATCTGCGTTGGATGGACCGCCACGACCTGAGTCGGCGGCGTGCCCGGTGGGAACTGAACATTGAACATGCTGGTCATGTTGGCGACTGTCGACGGCGGTGCGCCTTGCGGAAAGAGTGTGGCCCACGCGCCGTTGAACGGTCGGCCGTAGTCGTCACCGACGGCCCAGCATCCCGTGCGTCCCACGCAATAAGCCGCTCCCAGAGCAATTCCCGTTGGATCGCTCATTCGAGCGACACCGAGCTTCTTGTACATCACGACCGCCGTGACCGCGATGATGCCTCCCATCAGCCCACCCCAGAAGACGAATCCCGCGCGACTGAGAATCGAACCGATGTCACCCATGAGCACCGCGTAGTAGAGCTTCGCTCCGAGCAATCCTCCAACGACGGCGGCGAACACCATATCGCTGACTGGTGATGGGTCCATCCCTCTCCGCTTCATTTCGTTCTGCACGACGATCTGGCCCGTCACGAACGCCATCAGCATCGCGAACCCGAAGCCGGTAAACTGGAGTGGACCGAATTCATAGGCGAGAGGCTGATGGACTATCTGCGCAAAGACGTGTGGCATCGTTTACCGGAAGAGTTCAGGCGGCGATCAGCCCTGGAATCGGCTGGTTCGCGTAGGCATTGAGGTCGAGGCCGGAGCGCTCTCCCCTCTCGAAGTGAAAAAGTCCAGCACGCGCTATCATCGCCGCGTTGTCGGTGGCCAGACGGGGCGATGGAGCGAATACGGTAGCACCAATTCCAGCCATCCGCTCGCGCATCCCGCTCGCGAGGGCCGAATTGCAGGCAACGCCGCCACCGAGCACAACGCGGCTGCGTCGGCAGGTCGCGGCAGCGCGGAATGTTTTCTCCACCAGCGTTTCAACCAGCGCATCCTGAAACCCGCGAGCGATGTGCGACCGATCATCGTCGAGATCGGCGCTGCCGCGAACGGCGTTCAACACGGCGGTCTTCAAGCCGCTGAACGAGAACGCATAGTAATCCGCATCCGAGCTCTTGTCGTTTCGTCGTACCATCGGACGGCTGAAACGAAATCGCGAAGGATCTCCCGACAGAGCCAGTTGCTCGATATGACGACCGCCCGGGTACGGACAGCCGAGGAGCTTGGCCACCTTGTCGAACGCTTCGCCGGCGGCGTCGTCACGGGTTGCGCCGAGAAGGCGATAGCGTCCCCACTTTTCGACGTCCACCAGCAGTGTGTGCCCGCCCGACACGAGCAGCCCGGTAAACGGCGGGACTGCATCCGGGTTCTCGAGCGACGTAGCGAACAGGTGCCCCTCCATGTGATGCACACCGACTACCGGAATGCCCCGTGCAAACGCAAGCGATTTCGCGTAGCAGACTCCCACCAGCAGAGCGCCGATGAGCCCCGGTGCGGACGTCACCGCGATCGCATCGATTTCATCGATCGCGATCCCTGCTTCATCCACTGCGCGGGCGACGACCGGAACAATGCTGGAGAGATGAGCCCGCGACGCAATCTCGGGCACTACACCGCCGAAGACGCGGTGGATATCCTGGGACAGAATTACCAGCGACTTCATCGATACGTTGTTGCCTTCACCATCGATGACGGAAGCAGACGTCTCATCGCACGACGTTTCGATCCCCAGCATCCTGGTCACCGGGTCAATCCGACTTTTCCGCGAGCAGTCTTTCGATCAGCGCGCGGTTCTGCGGAGAGTTCCAGTCGGTCGCACCGAGAAGTTTCTTCCGGATAATTCCGTCGCGACCCACGATTACCGTTTCGGGATACCCCGTTGTCTGATACTTCCTGCTGATGTCGCTCTTCGGATCGTGAAGAATCTCAAAGGTGAGGTTGTACTGCGAGGCGAACGCCCGCACCTGAGGCTCCGTACCCGGATCGTCGATGCTGACGGCGACGACCTTCAATCCCCTCGAGCCATAGGAGTCATGCAGCTGCTGGATGCTGGGCATCTCGATCCGGCAGGGCGCACACCATGTCGCCCAGATGTTGATCATCAGCACGTTGCCACGATAGTCAGCGAGGGACTTCATGCGGGGAGCAGAGTCCAGAGTGACTGCCTCGAAGCCGGGTGCTCTCGCTCCCAGGCCTATTGGCGCCAACTCGTCGCCGAGCAGTATTCTGCCGCCCGCGATTGCCGCCGCTACGATGGCGATCACTCCGACGACAGCGGCGAGTTGCCGACGGCCCGTCATACGGTCACCGTGCAAAGCCGCCGCAGCACAGCCATCTCGGCCCGGGGATCGGCTGCGCCGAAGATGGCATTGCCCGCAACGAATGTGTCCGCACCGGCTCGCCACACGCTGCCGATCGTGTCACGCCCGATTCCACCGTCAACCTCGAGGGCGGCGTTGCTTCCAAGCCGATCGAGGAGAGTTCGCGCTCGCTCCACTTTGTCCACCGAGGAAGGAATGAAATTCTGCCCGCCGAATCCGGGATTCACCGTCATGAGCAACAGCAGGTCAAGATCGGCAACGACTTCAGGAACTGCAGTCAGCGAAGTGCCCGGATTCACCGCCACTCCCGCGATGCAGCCCAGCTCTCGTATCCGTGCCAGCTGTCGTTGGAGATGCGGAGCAGCCTCGACGTGGATCGTCATTCCGCTCGCCCCCGCAGCCGCGAACCTGTCAAAATATGATTCCGGCTTCACCACCATCATATGAACGTCAAGCGGCAGTGAAGTGAGCTTCCTGACCGTGGAAATGACTTTTTCACCGAAGGTGATATTTGGAACGAATCGGCCATCCATCACGTCGAGGTGGATCAATTCTGCTCCGGCTTCGACGCACATCGCAATCTCGTCAGACAATTGGCCGAAGTCTGCGCTCAGAATCGACGGTGCAAGTCGAGCGTTCACTTCGCTTCGCCCGTGAACACGGAGGCCGCAGAAAGAAGGACAGAGCGCGCAGAAACAGCAGCCGGCCCTGAGCGGTTGTAGGCGACTCCAAGTGAATCAGGCATTGAATCGACTGGCGGGTTTGCCGGTACCGGTGGGAAACGGGAGATACGCAACCCGACGGCCCCGCCAGCCGACACGGAGGAGCCAGCAGCGGGTGTCTGGCCGAGCACCGTGTTCTCCGGCTGAAATGAGCTCGTGTCACGTGACGTTGCGCCGACTCTCAGGCCCAGCCGCTCGAGTGCGGACCGCGCATCCGCCATCGATCGTCCAACGAGCTCCGGCACCTGTACCGTCGGCGGCCCCTGGCTCTGAGCGATACTTACGACCGCTGGAAGCTGGAGCGACGTCCCCGCTGGAGGGTCACTGCTGATCACTGCGCCGCGGGGCAGCTCGCTGGTGCGCGACATCACCGATCCGAATTGAAATCCGGCGTTCTCGATGACTATTCGTGCCTGCTGCTGATTCGTGCCGGTGACTTCGGGGACAGTGGCACTTCGCTGCCCCCCACTCACGGCGAGATTGATGTCTATCCCGCGCTTCTGCAGGCTGCCGGCGGGAGGATCCTGTTGAAGCACGACGTCCTTTCCGATCGTTCGGTGAAAACGGGTCTCGGTCTTTACCG
>JALYOO010000293.1 GCA_030856845.1 Gemmatimonadota bacterium | reverse complement strand
GATGTGGTGAGCGCGGTGACGCGTCCAATGCCGTAGGACGGAGTCGCGGTTGCCCGTCGTAACAGCCACGCGGCCACGACGAAGATGCCGAGTGCGGCGGCGGAAGCAGCAATGATGAAGCGCGTTCGTTGGCGCGGCGCATGTTTCGCCACATTCACCTTGGCCGATGGTGAAGCGACGTCAATGCCTGATGCTGCGAGACCTTCCAGCTCGGCCAGGATATCATCCGCGCTCTGCCACCGAGCTTGCGGATCCTTCTCGAGGCAGCGGTGCACCACCGCCGCGAGTCTCGCGGGCACGTCGGCACGGCGGCTCGCCAGCGATGCCGGCTCGGATGTGAGGTGCGCTACGAGAACGCCGCGCGCTGTCACCGCCTCGAAAGGAGGACGCCCTGCCAGGATCTCGTAGGCGAGGACGCCGAACGCATAGATGTCCGAGCGGTGATCGATGCGCTGGTCGGCAGAGGCCTGTTCCGGCGACATGTAGGCGGGCGTTCCAACCGCGGCGCCGGCGACCGTGAGACTGTCCTTCCCGGCCGCTTCAGTCAGTGCCTTGGCGATACCGAAATCAGCGACGAGAGCGTGCCGGTCGCTGAGCATCACGTTCTCGGGCTTGATGTCGCGATGCACCACTCCGCGCGTGTGCGCGTGGGCCAGCGCATCGGCAACGTCACGAAGGATTCGCACCGCATCAGCAATTGGCAGAGGGCCCCCGCGAATGAGTCGCTGTCGCAGCGATTCCCCGTCGATGTAAGGCATGACGTAGTACAGAATCCCGTCGGCTCTGCCGGAATCGAACAGCGGAAGGATGTGCGGGTGCTGAAGTCCGGCGGTGAGCTCGATCTCCTGGAGAAACCGCTCGGTGCCGAGTATTGCTGAGAGCTCCGGGTTCAGGACCTTGACCGCGACTTTTCGGCGGTGGCGCAAGTCCTCGGCAAGCCACACCGTGGCCATTCCGCCCGCTCCAACCTGGCGGTCAAGGCGGTAGCTCGGATCCAGAGTCCGATTCAGCTGCTCGATAAGCTGCGTGGTCACTGCGCGCCTCCGCGCGGCACCGGCTCCACGGCCGCGGCAATCGCCAGCGGCTGTTGGCTGGCTAACCTACGCGGAAAAAGCGATTGGCAGAAGCAGGTGTCGCGCGCAGATTCCTTTGCTAACTTGAACCCGACGTAAGCGAGACTCCCGGATCACTCATGATCTTCACGGTTTCATCCGCAGGGATTGGAGAATGACAGCACCATCATGGAACGCGAGCGGACAATACTACGAGACGTGCAGCTGCGACTACGTATGTCCGTGCATTCTCCAGCAAATGGCGGTAGAGCCGACGAAAGGCACGTGCACATTTGCAATGGCGTTCCAGATCGAGCGTGGAACGTTCGGCTCCTCATCGCTTGACGGTCTGGGATTCATTGTTCTCGGTCTTACACCGGAGGCGATGGCAAAAGGGAACTGGTCTGTCGGTCTCGTCATCGACGAGCGGGCGACCTCCGAACAGCGCGATGCGATCACCACAATCGCGGGCGGAGGCGCTGGCGGACCCATGGCGGCACTATCCGGCATGATAGGAAAATTTCTCGGCGTGGAATCAGCCCCGATCCGATTTGACCGGCAGGGGGCGCAGTGGTCGGTGACCGCCGCGAGCCTCGTAGAGATGGCCGCCGAGGCGGCAATGGGTATCAATCCAGAATCCACCGAGCCCCTTCAGCTGTCGAATACGGGACATCCCGCATCAGATCGTCTCGCGCTTGCCCACGCAATGAAGAGCCACGTCGACGCGCTCGGCCTGACGTGGAACGATACGAGCGGAAAGAACAACGGACAGTACGCGCCGTTCAGCTGGCGAAGCGCATAGCCGCTGCCTCAGCGACACGCTCAGATCGTAGCTTGCGAAAGCACGTATCGAATCGACGCGATCCGTGTCGACAATGGCACGGTTAATAGAGGACACCAGAATGCCCACGCTTAGAATTGAACATTCTGTCTCGAGCTTCGAGAAATGGAAACAGGTCTTCGACAGCGACCCCGCTGACCGCAAAGGCTCAGGCGTTCGCCGCTATCAGATCCTGCGCGCGCAGGACGACCCCAACTTCGTCATGATCGACCTGGACTTCGCGAACACTGCTGAGGCCGAGGCGTTCCTCC
This sequence comes from Gemmatimonadota bacterium, assembly GCA_030856845.1. GTDB lineage: Bacteria > Gemmatimonadota > Gemmatimonadetes > Gemmatimonadales > Gemmatimonadaceae > UBA4720. The sequence goes on along the minus strand of JALYOO010000293.1, from coordinate 3,366 downwards.
ACAAAATGCGGCGGATCTGGGAGGGGCCTGGGAAAGCGGTTATGCACGGCCCACGAGGGCGTCTTGCCGACCCGGTGGAAACAAAGGAACTCTGAACACCATCTGCGACGTAACTTAAAGAACGAGAGCCGGACTGAACCATGACGCGCACGGCAGAAGAACGGGTCTCCAGATTCTATAACACTGTCGGGTGGGAAACCGACGGGGAAATCACGGAAGACGCCCGAAGGTGGGAAGACACAAGGGAACATGCCGCGGAGTATGTCAGCAAGTGCCGGCTGCGACTGCCGAATCACATACCGCCGCATGGAGAGAACATTCTCGACATGGCGTCAGGGCCGATTCAGTACAAAGAGTACCTCGAGTATTCGCGGGAAAACCGGTAATCATCGTATACGGAAATCCAAATCCGTTGATCCTGCGCTTGAAGTCTTCCATCCCGGCCCGTTTGCTCGGCAAAGCCAGAAAGGTGCTAGGACGCCGCACGACGGCGCCGAGCACGCCGAACGGCGAGGATGACAGCGGCATCTATTTTTTCGTGCATCCAATCGAGTGGTGGGACAGGTTTCGCGATACGGCAACGGTGAGAGTTTTTCCCTGGCGTTCGTTCGACGCGGATACACAGAAAGGCCTGATACCGGATAACAGAGCAGGCGAGAAGATTTTCGACCTGCTGTTTAAGCTCGAAGACCGCTTTCCCGACGTCTTCGCGCGCCACTTCGAATATCCGGTGATAGTTCTCACGAAGAAGAGCGCCTGATCTAAAGAAAGGGCGTCAGGCACTGCGTCGATGAGCGAATAACCAGCACCGTCTAGGAAGCCGACGCGATCGCCACCAGCTCGCGCTTGAGTGTCGAGGCAACACTCGTCCAGTCGTACCGGTCACGGGCCAGTCGAGCGAGTGCGTCTCTGTGCGTAACACCGACCTCGAAGGCCGGCGGCACGTGCTGCACTATGTCAGCGACCGTGTCATCAGGGTCGAGCTTCATCAGCCCGGCAACTTCTTCAGGAATTACCTTTGCCGCGGCATCGATGCTCGCTGCCATGCCGCCGAAATACGTGCCGAGGGGAAAGCACCCGGAGGCGAGTGCCTCCAGAAAAACCAGCGGTCCCGCCTCCCGCACTATCGACGGGAAGATTCCAACGTCGCAGCAGGGAAAAAGAAATCGGAGCTCATTATGCGTCAGGTATCCGGTGAACACGACCCTCTCTCCGCGTACGTTGCGTCGCGCGATATCGAAGTAACGATCGAGCTCCCGTCGTTCTTCGAGCTTTTCGAAGAAGCGGGCGACATTCGCCAGCTCGGTGTCGCCGCCGTCGCCTTCAGGGTCTCCCTCGAGCGATCGCCCCCACGCAACGATGTTCATTGCCAACGCCCGGTCGCCGTTCTCCAGAGCCCAGACGAAAGCTTCCATTGGCTCACGCAACGGTCCGTGTCCTACGACGATCAGCCGTAGGTCGGGTACACGCTCGAGAATTAGAGGAATCGCGGTAATTACTGCCTGCAATCCTTTGACTGAAATAAGCCGGCCGGTGAAGATCAGCGTCGCGCTGTGCTCCCAGTCAACGTTGCGGAGTTTCGCCTCGACGTCAGCGTCGGGAGCCTTGGCGTCGTATCGCGCCGCGTCGAGAAAGAGCGATCGAAGTTCGGCGCGCGACAATTCGCCTGACAATCGGGACAACATCGACTGGTACTGTTCCGGCGTCTTGCCTCGAGGCGTACTAACGAGAGCCGCTTCCAGTGCGCTCATCTTCTCCGCCCGCCGCTCGCGCGGCACGGGATCGAACTGCGACGTATCGACTCCGAGGTGAAGCTCGACGCATTTGGCATCGACACCGGGAACCGAGTGGAACACGTCGTTGACGCGCTGGCGCATCTCCGCCCCGATGACGAACACCTTCTTCGCATCGGTGAATGCCGACGCGGCATACCGCGCAAAGCGCTCGTCCTTCTTGACGGCGTACTCGATTCCACTTCCATGAGGCATGATCGCAAACGGCACTCCAGTCTCGCGGCTAACGCGCTGCGCGACTACCGACATCAGTACCGCGTGGTTCGCGTGCATCGCGGTTACCCCATACTCGCGGACCACTTGCAGTACCACCGACACGTTTCGGTCTATGTATGTCTCGATCTCGTCATCCGGTAGCTCGATCATGGGCACGACCTTGCTGTACTCCTCGTACTTGTCCCACACGAACACCGGCAGTGTTTCTCCGATCCAGGGTTGGTGGAGGACGCACTTTCCTGAAAAGGGAACTTCGCGTTCGAGCGTCTGTTCTCGTTCTCCACGAGAGCCATAGCGATACGCCCGGCCAATCGCGTGGTACAGATCAGGATGATTCTCCTGACAGACCAGCTGAACGGTCTCCCCGGCGCGCGCCAGCGCGGTGATGATCGATCGTGTCCACAGATTGCTGCCTGATCCTTCCAGTAGCCAGCCGTGGAGAATGCAGATCATGTTTCCACCTCCCTTGGGAGCGGTGTGCAACAACGAGGCTAACTAGCGTCACGTCTGATTTCCACCTTATGGATGAGTACAAAGCGGCGCTCGGGCGCAGGGTGCGCAACCGGCGTTGACTCTCCGGACACCCAGACCTACCATAAAGTGCTTCAATCACCTACTCCCGAGAGCAATGATGAAGACGTGTCAGGTATTTGCCCGCGCGGCCGTAGTGCTCGCTGCGCTCGTTACGCCCTTCTCTCCGGTTGTTTCCCAGACCACAATCCAACTCGAAGGCACGCTCAAGTCGACGAGCGGTGAGGCGATTTCGGCAGCGCAGGTGACTGTCACCGACCCGGCCACCAACACACTTCGCAACATCCGGTCGAACGTGCTGGGCGGATTTCGCGTCCTCGGTCTCTCGCCAGGGCGGTACACAGTCTCCGTGCGCGCGCTCGGCTACGCGCCGGAGAGCCAGAATGTGGAGCTGTTGATTGGCCAGCGCGCGAACCTGGTATTCGCTCTCGAGAAAGCCGCTACCGAGCTGAGTTCGGTGATGGTGACAAGCGAGCACATGACGAACGTCGAGGTACAGAAAACGTCTGTGTCTGCCCCGGTCGTGCGGGAGCAGATCGAGAACCTGCCGACGATCGACCGCAATATCATGACTCTCGCCGCAATCACGCCGGGTGTGAAAGCGTACGCCCCCCAGGCTGGGCGTTCGCTTCCGTCGGCTGGTGCAGTGCCGGACGTGAGATTCATAAACTTCTACATGGACGGGATCGAGCTGAAGTCGTTGTTCAACGGCAACCTAGTCGGAATTCCACAGACGGGAGCCCCGCTCCCGCAAGAGTCGGTGCAGGAATTTCGCGTGTTCCTCAATCCGTATGACACCGAGTACTCGCATGCCGGAGCCTATGTC
>JALYOO010000280.1 GCA_030856845.1 Gemmatimonadota bacterium | reverse complement strand
GGCCAGCAGATCCGGCGCGGGATCTACCGCGACTTCCCGACGCGATACACGGACCGTTTCAACAATCGTGTGAAGGTCGATCTCGAGGTGCTCGGAGTCGAGCGAAACGGAAGGCAGGAGCCGTGGTTCACGGAGGGCATGAGCAACGGAGTCCGCATCAATACGGGCAACGATGACTTTTTGACGGTTCCTGCGGAGTACACCTACACCATTCGCTACCGCACCACGCGGCAGCTCGGCTTCTTCGACGACCACGACGAGCTTTACTGGAACGCGATCGGAACAGGATGGGTTTTTCCGATCGAGAGCGGTTCCGTCGAAGTGCGATTACCGGAGCCCGTTCCGGTGAAGCGTCTGAGTGCGGAAGGCTATACGGGCCCGCAGAGCGCGAAGGGCACCGCGTATGTCGCGGACCTGCCCGCTCCCGGCACTGCCCGTTATCGGCTCACCGCCCCGCTCGCGCCGTACGAAGGCTTCACGATCGTCATGACGTTCCCGAAGGGACTTATCGCAGCACCGAGCGGCAGCGACAAGGCGCAATGGTTTCTACGCGACAATCGCGGAGTGCTCGTCGCCCTCGCAGGCTTCGTCCTGTTGATGCTCTACATGGTCCGTGAATGGCGACGCGTGGGGCGTGATCCGGAAAAGGGTGTAGTGATAGCGCGATATGAGCCCCGCCCCGGTCAGACCCCCGCGGGCCTTCGCTTCATGTCACGCATGGGATATGACATGCGCTGCTTCAGCGCCGATGTGCTCGCGCTGGCGGTCAACGGCTACGTCCGCATCCACCGCGAAAAGAAGTTTCTCAAGGATGAGTGGAGGCTCGACCGCGGCAATAAGGAGACGAACGCTCCCATCGAGGCGAGCCAGGCGGCGCTGCTCGGGCGTTTGTTTTCAGGCCGGCAAAGCCTAGTGCTGAAGAATACCAACGCCAGCGTTGTCTCCGCCGTGCGGGAAGCCCACACCAAGGCACTCACCTCCGAGTTTCAGCCGAAGTACTTCAATCGCAACGGAAAGAAAGTGGGAATGGCCGTCGTCATCGCAGTTGCAACCGGGCTCGTCGCGTTCATCGGCTCGGGCGGATCTGGCATACCGGCCATACTCGTCATTCTCGGTTTGATGATTGTGTCGCTAGTAGTTTTCGCGCGGCTGGTGCGTGCTCCGACCGTGCAGGGCAGAGCGCTGCTGGACGAGATCGAAGGCCTCAAGCTGTACATGAAGGTTGCTGAGCGCGATGAGCTCGCGCAGTCGCGAGGCCCGGACGAGCCGCCACTCGACGCCCTGCGCTACGAGGCGATGCTGCCCTTTGCCGTCGCGCTGGAGGTGGAGGATGCATGGACCGACAAGTTTACGCAGGCGGTAGGAGCCGCGGCAGCTGCCGAAACCGCCAATGGAATGACGTGGTACAGCGGGCGCGGGCCCATCTCCAATCTCGGCGACTTCAGCAATGCGATCGGTTCGAGTTTGAGCTCGACGATCTCATCTGCGTCGAATCCACCGGGAAGCAGCTCCGGTTCGGGCGGTGGCGGGTCGTCCGGAGGAGGTGGCGGGGGAGGAGGGGGTGGCGGTCGTTGAATCGCCGTTCGCAATTTCGGTCCAACAAGTCCTCTCACGCGGAACGCACAACGCGTGAACTACAGGTCATAAACCCGAAACCGATAACCCGTCACTGGAAACCCGTCACCGGAGCAGTAACTGGTAACCGGTAACTGCCCCGGTTTCGTGTTACGGGTTCGGGCTCCGGTTTCGGGTGTCCGGTTTCGGGTTTCCAGTTTCGGGTTGTGGTGGTACAGACCGGCCACATAGGTGAGTTCGAAACCGTCAAACACTCTCAAACAGGAAATGACCCATGTGCCGCAACATTAGAACACTCGTCAATTTCGATCCACCGGCCAGCGACGACGAGATTCGCGCTTCCGCCCTGCAATTCGTTCGCAAGTTGAGTGGCTCCACAAAGCCGAGCCGGGCAAACGAAGCCGCGTTCAATATCGCGGTGGACGAAGTCACCGCCGCTGCCATGCGCCTGATCCACTCCGCGCGAACCACCGCGGCGCCTCGCAATCGCGAAGAAGAAGCGCGTAAAGCTCGAGAACGGTCACTGAAAAGATTCTCGATCAGTCCCGATCAAAGCGTCGCGAAGTGATCGGCCATGCGGCGTCTCATCGCCGCGTCGGGCAACCGACCTGAGCCTGCGCCCATGTTCTCGGCCATATGCGCGAGCTGCGAAGTCGCCGGGATGGCGCACGTCACCGATGGATGCGACACGACGAACTTGAGAAAGAACTGCGACCAGCGTGTGCAGTCTACTTCACCCGCCCACGCCGGCAGCGATTTGCCGCGCACCGTCGCGAACAGATCCCCTCCATCGAGAGGCCGGTTGATAATCACTGCGATCCCGCGGTCACGCGCCAACGGCAGCAGACGGCGCTCAGCCGTCCGGTCCGCGAGGTTGTAGGTGAACTGCACGAAGTCGAGACCCTCGCGGGTCATGATGCGCTCGAGCTCTTCGTGGCGCCTGCCATGCGAAGTTGTGACGCCGATGTAGCGAAGCCGGCCGGCCGACTTCATCTCTCTCAACGTTTCGAGATGCGCTTCCCAGTCCAGCAGATTATGCACCTGCATCAGATCGAAGCGCTGCACCCCCCACGACCTGCGCGATTCCTCGATCTGCACCACTCCCAGGCGCTTTCCGGGAATCCACACCTTGCTTACCGCGATCAACGTCCGTCCCGGATTGATATCACTCAGCAGGTCCCCAACCACCCGCTCCGAGCTTCCGTACATCGGCGATGAATCGATGAGCCTTCCGCCTCGATCGAAAAATGTCCGAAGTACACCGCGCAGCCTCGTGCGGGCATCTGTCGAGCGGCCAACGTCGAACGTCTGCCATGTGCCCATTCCGATGACCGGAATCTTTTCCCCCGTCCCCGGCACCGCGCGGGTGATCGGCCCGGGCTGGGGGGTCCGGGCAACAAGGGGTGCGGCGCACCATCCGGCGGTCAGCCCGACGAATCGTCGACGGTCCATCAGTAAATCTCCTGACGAGCGATGAAGCACGGCGCGGTCATTTTCCGTACTGAACAATTATGCGACACGGTACCGCCATTCGCTCTCCTGTGAAAACGCGAGTCGCCATCCTGGCGTGCGCTCTGCTCGTCCTGTGGTTTGTTTTTCTGCTCAGCTCGGTTTCGGGCGGCGCGCTGCTGGCATTTGGCGTCATTCCACGAACGACGACTGGACTGCGTGGAATTCTGTTTGCCCCGTTCCTGCACGGCAGCCTGAACCACATCGTCGCCAACAGCATTCCGTTCGCCGTGCTCGGCTCGCTCGTGATGCTGCGCGACGCCAGGCAATTCGTGCGCGTTACGCTCTACGGTATGGCCGGGGCGGGCCTGGTATCCTGGCTGCTGGGCGCGCCGGGCTCAGTGCACGTCGGTGCCAGCGGGGTGATCTTCGGATATCTGGGATTTCTCATTCTGAGCGGTTGGTACTCGCGCAGCTTCTGGAGCATCCTGCTGAGTGTGCTCGTCGCAGTTGCGTGGGGCGGGCTCGTTGTCGGCGTGATGCCGGGCGAAACGGGGATCAGCTGGCAGGCGCACCTTGGGGGATTTCTGGGAGGCGTGGCAGCCGCACGACGGTACAGAATTTCACGCTGATCCCAGGAACGCTGACCGAAAGCTGATCTTCGGCGGCCGATGAAGCATGCTGTCCGGCATCAACGCGGGGAGCTTGACGCGGGGACAGGTGATCTCTAACGTCGCTGCACGGAACCTCCTTGGAGGGACCATTTCCGATTCGCCCTTACACCACATGGAACGGCGTCACGGCGGCGCCGGAATGCTGATCGCGCACGGCTTGGTCCGGCGCCATGTTCCCGTGGCATGACACCGGAAAAGTGGGTGCAGGTCAAGACCATTTTCGTGGATGCGCTGGACCTGCCATTGGCCGAACGCGGCAACCTGCTGGACAGGGTATGCGGTGCAGACCTCGAGGTGCGCCGGGAAGTTGAATCGCTGCTCAGCGCCAATGACGCACTCGGCACCGGCTCCTCGGCGCGTGCAGCGATCGACTCTGCTGCATCAGCCATCACGCTCGAGCATCATGACACCGTTCGACGCGT
>JALYOO010000271.1 GCA_030856845.1 Gemmatimonadota bacterium | reverse complement strand
TGAGATACTTGCCTGTGCCGTCGAGGACTGTCGCGCCGGGTGGGACGCGGAGTTGCGCGGAGGTGCCCATCTCGGTGATTCGTCCGTTGCGGATTGTCACGGACTGTCCGGGCGATGGGGCTGCACTCGTCATCGGGATCACCGTGACGTTCCGGATGATGATGGAGGCGGGCCCAACCCGTGTTAATGGTGTGCAGGCGAACACTGCAATCAGGATGATGAGCCGTCGTGACATGGAAAACCCTCGGGGGTGCCTAACCCGCCTGAATTTGTGGATGCGGCTGAAGTACCGCTTCAGATTTTCAACTATCGGGTCTACATTCAACCCGGAGGCAGAGTCACCCGTCCAGCCTCTTCCCGAGCGTGGGACTAATGACTATCCTTGCGACAGCAGAGCAATTCTTCCTTCCCTCCAATATCGGGGCATTCATGAGCATTTTCGGAAAGATCTGGTCAAAAATTACCGGCCACGCCCAAGCGGCGACAGCAGGCACGGCAGGCTCCCCGGGGCCGACCGGCGGCTTGACCTCGGATCCGATGTCGGGCGTCAGCGCATCTTCGTCGAGCATGGCGTCGTCGCCCGTGGACGTCGAGGCGATCATGACGGACCTCGAGTCGAAGAGCGGGCACAAGAGCAACTGGCGCCACTCGATTGTCGACCTGATGTCGCTTCTCGGGATGGAGAACAGCCTCACCGAGCGTAAGGCGCTGGCCGAGGAGCTCGGCTACACGGGCGATATGAACGACAGCGCAAGCATGAACATGTGGCTGCACAAGCAGGTGATGAAGCAGATGGCGGCGAACGGAGGTAAAGTTCCGGCGAACATGCTCGACTGATAACCGTAGCGAGGGCAGGCGCGCTGTTCCAAATCTCCATCGGGACGTCGATGGAGCCACACTTTCGCAGCATGTGTAAATTGATTCATCGCGGCAGAGAGGATCATCGCGCCAGTCGCGATGTGTCCACAGTCACCGTGGATCATGACACCTCAGGCCATCCACGAAGGTCCCCTTCAATTCCCCAGTCCGACCTTCTCCAGCAGCCGCTGAAACTGCGGCTCGCCACGCAGCGAATCGAAGTGGGGATGGACCTTGAGGTACACGACCAGGCCACTCTTATCGGCGAATGTTTGATCCAGCCACCTGATCGCCTCATCCCGCTCGCCCATGGTCGCATACGTACGCGCCAGATGCCATACGACGAAGACATTTTCCCCGCCGCGGGCAAACTCTGATTTCAACGCGATGATTTGCTCCTCGGCCTCCTTGTACCTGCCCAGCGCGACGTACGCCCAGGCGGGAACGGGCCACCGTGATTTCTCGTACATCGACAACGCCTGCGAGTATCGCTGCTGATGAAAATAGGTGTCGCCGAGCAGGAAGTAGGTGCCGGCGGAATCCCTGACGAGATCGAGATTCTTTTCGAATTCGCGAATGGCTTGATCGTATCGCCGACAGTAGTAATAGACTTCGGCGAGGCCGCTCTGAAAGTGTGCGACACCCGGATTCTGGAGCACCGCAAGCTGCTCCTCGGCGACGGCTTCATCGCACCGGGCCAAACGCATGAATAGCTGACCCAGCTCGTGGTGGGCCGTGCCATTGTGCGGGTTGAGGTAGATCGCGCGTCGCAACGCGGACTCAGCCGCTGGCCAGTCCCGATCGATCCACATCCGTAGCAGGCCGAGTGCATCGTAGGCTTCGGACAGATTGGGGTCCAGCGCGAGCGCCTTTGCGATTGCCCGCTCCGCCTTTACCCTGTCGCGCGAGATCCAGATATACGAGGTGGCCACCCTCGCATGCGCCAAGGCGAAACTGGAATCCTTCTGGATAGCCTGCTCGAGGTATATCATCGCTCGACGCCCGTCTTGCGTCCGGGCGCCCTGGAGATAGAGCGCGAATGCTTCCGGATTGACTTTGGGCGCAGCTTCGACGAGACGCGCCTTCTCTTCCGGTGTCAATTGCACCCTGAGCTCCTGCGCGATTGCCTGCGCCACCTCCCGTTGCAACGTCAATACGTCGCCCTCGAGTCGCTCGAAGCTGCGACCCCACATAACGCGCTCCGACTCGGCCCGAACCAGATTGACGGTTATCCGGATGCGCTCTCCGTCTCGCTTCACCGACATCTCGACCAGCGCATCCACCCCCAGCTCGCGGCCGATCTGTCGTGCCGATTTCTGAGTGCCCCGGTATTGCGCGACGGAGGTTCGCGAGATCACGCGCCGAAGTCCGCTTAGCTGGGAGAGGTGATTGATCAATAGATCGGTCATGCCCTCGGCCATGTCCTCCTGCGCGGAGTCTCCCGTGAAGGCAGTCATGGGAAGCACAGCAAGCGAACTGACACGAGCTTCGGGACGCGCGCGAAGCGCGACTCCTGCCAGAATCACCAGTGAGAACAGCATCGCCATGCCGCGGTACAACAGGACGGGTCGCAACGACATGGGACGCCGCACAGCGCCGCCACTCTGGATGGTGCGCAATTCGGCCAATAGATCGCCCGCTCGCTGGTAGCGCCGTGCGGGATTTTTCTCGAGACAGCGGCACACGACGGCGGCCAGTCCGGAGGAAATCTCAGCACGGATTTCACGAACGGATTTCGGTTCGTCGTGCCGGATGGCGTATATCAGAGTATCGTCGCGTTCGCTCCTGAACGGTCGCTGACCGGTGAGCATCTCGTAGAGCACCGCGCCGAGACTCCATAGGTCCGAGCGCGCGTCAACGGCGTCGCCACGCGTCTGTTCCGGGCTCATGTACGCGACGGTTCCGATAGTCGTGCCTTCCCGCGTCACATCGGTCCCGGCCATCTTCGCCAGGCCGAAGTCAACGATCCTCAGCACGCCCGAATCTGTGACCATCACGTTGGCCGGCTTCACGTCCCGGTGCACGATCCCGGCCTCGTGCGCCCGCATGAGACCTTCAGTTATCTGGATGGCATAGTCCAATGTCTGCGAGACCGGCAAGGGGCTGCGGGCGATCTTCTTTTTGAGAGTCTCGCCATCGCAGTAGGCCATGGCGATGAAGAGCTGTCCAGAGTCCGCCTCGCCGATCTCGTGAATCGCGCAGATGTTGGGGTGATCGAGCGCGGATGCGGCTTTAGCTTCGTGCGCGAAGCGCCGCTTGGCATCGTCCTCGGCGCTAAGGTGCGGCGGGAGGAGTTTCAGCGCCACCACCCGGTCGAGCCTCACATCCACCGCCTTGTAGACGCGGCCCATCCCGCCGCTTCCAAGTCGCTCGACAATATGGAAGCGGCCGACCTGTTGACCCACAAGCGAGTCCACGCTGTCGTCTCCGCCCGGATGCGAATCGCCCAAGGCGACTCCTGCGGATCGTGCAATTGCCGGCCCCAGCACGCGATCGCCGAAGTCTGACGCTTTCGCGGCGTCCGCTATCAGCGCCCCGAGAGTCGTGCGAAGCTCCTCATCCGCTCCACACGCCTCCTCGAGGAATGCGGCCCGCTGCTCCGGTGGCCGCGCCGACGCTTCCTCGAAGAGCTGTTCGAGCCGGTCCTCACGCGCCTGGTTCATGGTCGCGCGTCAGGGTTGCAGTTCGCGTTCTATGTCCTGGTAGAGCCGAACCTGCGCCAGCCCCCAACCACGGCTGACCGTCGCCGTCGAGATCCCGAGCGCCGCCGCGGTCTCCTCGACTGTCATGCCGCCAAAGTAGCGGCACTCTACAATGCGGCTTTGACGCTCGTTCACCTGCTCAAGCCTTTCCAGCGCCGCGCCAAGAGCCAACATCAGATCGGCTGTGTCGTCCGATAGTGCGAGCTCACCTTCAAGTTGTTCGCCGAGCTCTTCGAGTGATAGCTTCGGCGTGTCGCCGCCGCGCTTCTGAGTCCGGCGGTCACGCGCATAGTTCATCAGGATGTGTCGCATTGCCTTCGCCGCCGTGGCGAGGAAATGAGCGCGACTCTCCCAGCTTACTCGACTCTGATCGACCAGCTTGAGGTAAGCTTCGTGGACTAGCGCCGTGGTGTTGAGCGTATCATCGCCCTGCCAGCGCCGGCGCTGAATGT
>JALYOO010000376.1 GCA_030856845.1 Gemmatimonadota bacterium | reverse complement strand
TGGATCTCGCGGGCGAATCGCGAGAGTTTCGCGAGAGCGGAGGGGCGCTGTACTTCGCTTTCGCGCTTGCACTCATCTTCGTGTTCATGGTACTGGCGGCGCAGTACGAGTCGCTGCTCCATCCATTGACCGTGCTGCTGGCAGTACCGCTGGCAGTGACCGGGGCGCTCGCCGCGCTGTGGATAGCTCGCTCGACGCTCAACGTCTACAGCCAGATCGGTATGATCCTGTTGATCGGGCTAGTGTCGAAGAACTCGATACTCCTGGTGACGTACGCCAATCAGTTGCGACTCGAAGGGCACGATGCAATGTCCGCAATGCGCGAGGCGGGACGCATTCGGCTGAGGCCGATTCTCATGACGTCGGTCGCGACTATTTTCGGTGCGCTGCCGATCGCACTCGGCCTCGGCGCAGGGGCTGGCAGCCGGCGTCCACTCGGATATGCGATCATCGGCGGAATGCTGCTCTCCACGATGCTGACGCTGTTCCTCGTACCGGCCGTGTTCGTGGTGTTCGAGCGCGCTCGGGGTCGCCGCACCGACGTTTCGGTACCACAACGCTCGGGCGACTATCAGCCAGTTACGACAGTGACGGCTTCTTCGGAGGCTCGGTCATGACGCGAAACGAGACGTCACGGCAGCGCGGCGGAGAGACGGTGAGCCGTCATCCGATGGCGAAGCGCCCTGCACGACCCGCTGTAGTCCGTGCGAAAGCGGGACTGCGTCACGCGATTGCTCTCGCCGGGATGCTGACAGCAAAGGATGTTATTCGCCCTTCGCCGGTTTCCGGCCAGACGGCAAGCGCTAGCGTCCCGGTGGTCACGCTCGCCGAGGCCCGCATGCGCGCCGCGACTGTGGACCCGAATGCGATTGCTGCCCGCAACCGGATCGAGACCGCGGTATCAGGTCGCCGCGCAGCTGTCGCGAATCTGTTCACGCCCAACCTGAGGATGGGAGGCAGCTACACCCATTTCTCCGATCCGTTTTTCAACTTCGGCACGGGAGCTATCAGCCCAAACGCAACGAGTGCTACTCTCGATGCGAGCTACACGGTGCTCGGCGCTGGAAAGTTCGGGGACTTGAAGAGCTCGCGCGCCTCGGTGGAAAGCGCGCTGGCAGGTGAGACGGTCGCTCGCTTTCGTGCCGCGCTCGAAACTGACGCCGCGTATTTCGGCGTGCTCGCGGAACGCGAGCTTTCCCGAGTGGCGATCGAACGCGTGCGCCGCGCGGAAGAACAATTCGGCCTCGCGCGCGTGCGCGTCCTCGCCGGCGAAGCGATTGCTTCGGATTCGCTCCAGCTTCTGCTCGAGCTGAGCCGCGCGCGTCTTGCAATAATTACTCGGGATTCCGCCGTCGTTGCGTCGCGGCTTCGTCTTGGCCGGCGGATCGGGCTCGATGGACCAGCCGAAGCCGCGCCGCTCGATACAGCCAAGCCGCCGCCTCTGCCGATGAGTCAGGAGGAAGCGATCGCCGAGATGAGGAGGCGCGGTCCTGACATCGAGGCTGCGCGGGCAGATGAGCGCAGCGCGAAAGCCATGCTGTCCGCTGAGCGGGAACAATACCTGCCGGAAATTGCAGTTGGCGGAACGGTGGGCCGGTACGATTCGGAGTTTTTTCCCTCCGCCCTCAAGCGAAACCAGTACGCTGTGACGGTCTCGATACCCATCTGGAACGCTGGCGAGCGTGAGCTCGCGGTGGCACGGGCGAGAGCGGACCGCAATGTTGCAAGAGCAACGCGCGCCGACCGCGAGCGCGCCGCGGGTGAGCTCATTGCGCAGGCATACCACGGATATCTCACATCGAGCGCGGGAATAGACCTGGCGTTGATCGGCGTTGCTGCGGCGACGGAGAATTTCCGTGTGCAGCGCGCACGCTATCGCGAGGGAGCGACGACGATTCTCGATCTCCTGGAGGCGCAAGTAGCGTTGAGCGAGGCCCAGGCCACGCTCATCCAGACGCGCTATTCGGTCCGCCTGGCGCTGGCGCAGATAGAATCACTGCTCGGGCGTCGCATCTTCGAAATACCCGGCACACCTACGACTGTCCGCTGAGGCTGAAACATCATGAGCGCAATGCAGAATGTGCAGGGATGGTGGGCCACGAGACGGAGTCTATTTCTGACGGCGATTGCGATCGTTGCGATAGTGATCATTGCCGCATTGACCTTGGGACGACGCGGCAACGCGACAGCACTCGGCGCAGGAGCCGAGGGTGCTGGCGGGGCCGGCGCCGGAGCCAGCGGTGGGGCCCCAGCGATGCCGCCAATGCCGGTCGATGTGGACACCGCGCGCGTTCGATCAGTCGTTGATGCAGTCCGCGCCACCGGTCGCATAGAAGCGGTGCAGGCAGTCGAGCTGCGTTCGGATGAGCAGGGTCGCGTTACCGCGCTGATGTTTCGCGAGGGCGAGTTCGTAGCGAAAGGTGCGGCACTGCTGCGGGTCGATGCCGCGATGCTGCGCGCGCAGGCGGAGCGGGCGGATGCGGATCGCGATCTCGCGCGCCAGCAGCTCGATCGTGTGCGACGGTTGCGCGAGCAGAACGCAGCGGCGCCCGCGGATCTCGAGCGCGCCGAGGCGAATGCGCGCAGCGCGGCTGCGGCACTGGCGGTGCTTCAGCTTCAGATCGCGCGCAGCACCGTGCGCGCGCCGTTCGCCGGCGTCGTGGGTCAGCGTTTCGTGAGCGTCGGCGATTACGTCACGCCGGCGTCGCGTCTTCTCACACTACAGACAGTTGACCCGCAGAGAGCCGTGATCGAAGTGCCGGAGCGACACGCCGTCGCATTGCGGTCAGGTCAGACCGTCGAATTCACCGTTGCTGCTGAGCCCGGCCGTGCATTCCGCGCGCGCGTGGATTTCATCGATCCGGTGGTTCAGCCGACCAACCGTACGATCATGGTGAAGGGCCTCGCGCCGAATCCCGATCGTATTCTCCGGCCTGGAATGTTCATCGAGGCGCGCTTGGCGACGGCGACTCGCGCGAACGCGATCGTTGTCCCCGAAGATGCGGTGCAGCCGCTTCGCACCGCGAACATCGTGTGGGTGGTAGACAAAGGTAAGGCGAGCCGGCGCGTTGTTCAGCTCGGAGCGCGGTCGCAGGGTGTAGTCGAAGTAGCCAGCGGAATTAATGCGGGAGAGCTGGTTGTGGTTGGTGGGCTGGAAAGAATGGGCGAGGGGATGCCACTGGCAGCGCAGTCGCGTGCGCCGCAGGCGGGTGCCTCGCAAGGGCGTACGTCACAGCCAGCGGCGGACTCCGGGAATCTGAAGGCCCGTTAAGAGGCTTCTGGTCCGCAGCACCTATGATGGTTGGGAAAACGTTGGGGAGGATGAGGGACGGATCAGAGACGGATCAGGTGCGGATTTTTTTCACTTGATCGATTAGCTCTACCCGGTAGAACACTGTGACTTGCTAAAATCCTTTGTCCCTCATCCGCCCGCGTCCGCCTAATCCGCGTTAATCGATGCCTGCGCGGACACGAACGCTTCGACCGCGGGCGGGCCCGACCCTTCGCCTTCGTCGTGCTTGAAGTAGACATACGCT
>JALYOO010000231.1 GCA_030856845.1 Gemmatimonadota bacterium | reverse complement strand
CATGTTCGCCGGGGCAGCGGCCGACTGCGATGACTGCGACGCATCGGTTGCGGTTGCGGTGACGGAATCGGCTCGCATCTCGGTCTTGCCGATGGCTGTGTCGCGACTACCCGCGCACGCCGTCACGATGAATGCGATAATCAGATAGGGGAGCATCGGATTGGAGATTTTGTGAGAGGTTGGGGACAGGGATGATGCACTATATTTGCCAACAATGCGATTCTCCCGCTGGCTGCTGATACCCCTCATGGGCTGTACGTTGCCCGATCCCTCGCCGCCCTCGGCCGAGTTTCTCGTGGCTGATGCGAGCTCGACCTACTGGGTGCACAGTACGGCGAGGGGAATTACCGCGCGGGTGTCTCCACTCATCCTCACCCGGGCCGACGACCGCTTTTACGAAGTCTATGTCGATGAGGTTACCCGCTCTTACGAGAATGCCGTCTTTACTGGCGAGCCCATCTACCGTCGGGATCTTCTGACTGGGGATTCCACGCTGGTCTCCGAAGACGGGCGGGTGTTTGCATGGGAGAAGGTGTATCTCGAGCGCAATCCGAATGCGCGTCTTCTCTCGCCGGATGAAGACGCCGACGACGAGGTTGGGTTTGCAGCAAGTGGAGAGGTGGACATCCTCGGCGTCGCCGGTCCGTACGTTCTCTACGATCGCCGCCTGCTGGTCGAGCGGTCCGACTATCAGCAGGCGGATTCCTCTCGCGGTGCGGTGGACATCCGCTCGGGGAAGGCGGTGCCGCTGAGCAAACTGGCGCGCGACTCGGCGGCTCTGTCGGCTGGCAGTGTGCGGGAGGGAGCGGGGACAAGATGGCGCCATTCCGGTTATGACGTCGTGGCTGAATACGACACGGCGCGCGCCGAAACAGAAGTCGTGCTTCGTGACCGAAGCGGACACAAGTGGGTGCTCGGTTACGTCGATTCTCGTTTGCCGAGGGTGTTCTGGCTCGATGAACCGGCAGTGGATCCGAAGCTTCGCGTGGCGCTGGCGGCCGCATTCGATGACGCGCGGTCAGAGGATGACGGGACTCAGCTGGTAATGAGGCGAGGCAAGCATGTTCCGCGCGGCGCTTCGCCGCAGCTGGTGAGTGCGCCACGCTATCCCTTGTCCGCCGCCCGGCAGTCGATGCGTGTCCCGCCTCAGCGGCTGCGAGGTGCGCGTCAACCGGCTCGTGCCAAACGGTTGCTGCTGGCTTCGATGCAGCGGTGATCGTCCAAGCGTGACGCCGCCGAACGAGTCCAAGACCGTACGCGAGACGCAGCACGAAACATCGCAGCTGATGATGCCGCAGCATTCGAACAATCTCGATCACGTGTTCGGCGGCGTAATTCTGGCGATGATGGATACATCGGCGGCAGTGTCGGCGATCCGCCATGCGCGAATGAACTGCGTTACTGTCTCCGTAGACCGTGTTGACTTCCGGCAGCCGATTCACCTCGGTGATCTGGTGGTGATGAAGTGCAGCGTAAACTTCGCCGGCCGGAGCTCGATGGAAGTTGGCGTGCGTGTCGAGGCCGAGAATCTGAAGACCGGGGTTCGTCGGCACACGAACTCGTGTTATCTCACGTTCGTTGCGATCGACAAGGATGGCCGGCCGGCTGCAGTGCCGCGTCTCGTGCCCGAGACTGAGGACGAGTTCAGAAGATACGAAGCCGCGAAGGCGCGTCGTCGCCGGCGGCTCGAGGAGAGATCAGCGGAGGGAAAGGCGGAGGCGGGGGATGGGCCGAAGGTAGGGGCGAGTACCGGGTGACTGCCCGGATTTCGGGGTTACCGGTTTCGGGGTTACGGCTCTGACTGACGCCTACCGGGGTGAGCCTGGTTGCGGAGCACCGGCTGTCAAAGCCAGAGCCACCCTTTCCGCCTGACGCGCGTTTTGTGAGAGCAGAACCGCGGCAAGGTTGCCCGATCGTATCAGCATCGGCGTGACGTCCCACAGGGGCTGCACTCCCGGCGGTGCAACCCGCAGTGTGTCCAGCCTCGCGATGTCACGAGCCATGTCCGCTTCGCTTTGATAGACAAAAACTTCCAGGCGCGACCTCCCCAGTTGAAGTACAGTCGCGGGAATGCTGAATCCCGGTCGCCGAGCCTCCCCTTCGATGCGTTTAACCACGAAGCCCGCCTGTGCCAGCCGCTTCTCGACGCTGCACTGTTCCCACAGTCCGGTGTGAAGACAAGGTGCGCGGCTGGTAGCCGCGGCGATCCTCGCCCTCACCGGCGCGGCTCCATCGTCGCCGCTCGTAGTACCGCTGGCAGGACTCGGGGCCGAGTCGATGCGAGAAGTCAGTGTAGCAGTGTCACCCGGGTTCGGTCGCGAGCTGTCACCGGAACAGCTCGCGAGGATCACTGCCGCGATCGTTCGCGTGGACCTCCAGAAATTCATGCGATCCTCACGGCGATACCGAATCGGTAGTGCTTCGAGGCCGTCACCTGTCGAGCCTGCAATGAACCTCCCTCCGAGGTTGAACCCTTGACCCGCATGCGGGAGGCGGCCACCGTTCGCGCATGCGCACCTTCACCGTCGACGACGCCAACAACATGCTGCCGCTGGTCCGCCGCATCGTGAGTGACGTCGTTCGAGACTACTGGCGCTGGCAGGAAAAGGTACGCGAATTCGAGCAGGCCGCGATGAACCGGTCGGTCGACCAGCCCAACGAGGACGCAGACCGTTGCGAGCGCGAAGCCCAGGACCTCGCCCATGACATCGACGGTTACATCAGGGAGATTCGTGAGCTGGGAGTCCAGATGAAGGGATTCGACACTGGTCTGGTAGATTTCCCGGGCGAGATCGAGGGGCGCCCGGTGCTCCTCTGCTGGCAGCTTGGCGAAGCGAGCGTTCAGTACTGGCACGAGGAACATGCCGGGTTCGCCGGCAGGAAGCTCCTCTCTTCATTACAGGAAAGCTGAATGGCAAAGGACATACGCCCGTTTGCGGGGCCCGATGGTGTGAACTGGGGCGTCGAGGTCAAGATGCCCAGCGCGAGCAACGCGATGATCGTGTTTCACCACCCGGGAGGTACGACGCACCGGCTGGACAGGTACGCATGGCATCAATGGCACGGTCCCGAGGCGAGAAGCGTCACGTCGCGAATCGTTCCGGCGTCGGTGATGGAGTCGCTGGACAACGCGGTGCTGTCACTGCTGTTTCGCCGCTCGATGCCGATGCACGCCGGCACCAGCCCACTCAACGGGCATCGCGCCTAGCGCTCACGAAATCCGAGTGACAGGAGGATTTGTGTCCTCGGTGTGATCAGTAGCTCACTTTCGAGTCACCGGCCTGTTCCTCCGAGTCCGGACGAGAAGAGGGCTGCGCCCGTATCTTCTCCGGGTCTGCCGCTCTGGATTCGAATGGCCGCTGCACCGACTCGTCCGAAGACAACACTGCGCATCGCTTCGGCGATGCTGTGGCGAGCTCTCACCCTGCGGTGCCCTCATTGCGGAGGCGGGCCGGTGCTCGCTTCGTGGTTCCGTCTCAAGGATCGGTGCCCGCGATGCCGCCTTCACCTGCACCGCGAGGAAGGCGACTATTTCCTCGGCGCGTATATGATCAGTCTCATCTTCATGGAGGGATTGTTCGCGGTCGCGTTCGTCGTAGTGCTATTCGTCACCTGGCCGAATCCACCGTGGGAAGCAATCCAATGGGTGGGTGTCGTTGTTCTGGTAGCCGGGATCCTGATCGCGTATCCGTTTGCCAAGACACTGTGGCTCGCCATCGATCTTATATTCCGGCCCGTTTCCGCGAGCGAGCTGGGTTGGAACGCAGGCGATGCCGTCACCGAGGAGGATGACGGCCGGCGCTAGACCGCTTCTCCCTCGGCAGCGAACGGGATGTCGACCTCCATGCCGTCGCGTGCGACAACGCAGTTCGCAAATGCCTGGCGTGCCTCGCTCAGCAACTCGGACGCATTGAGCGAATAACGCGCGGACAAATGAGTCAGCGCCAGCTGCCTTACGCCGGCCCGGCTCGCGATCTCGCCCGCTTCCCTCGCTGTGGAGTGACCTGTCTCGATCGCGCGCTGCGCCTCCTCATCGGCGAACGTCGACTCATGCACCAGCAGATCGGCACCTTGCGCCGCGGCGACAGTCGATTCGCACGGACGCGTATCACCGGTGAACACCACGCGTCTGCCTGGTCGCGAGGGACCGACGAGATCCGCGGCGGTTATCTCCCGGCCATCGGGCAACGTCACCGGTTGACCGCGATGGAGCATTCCCCACGCGGGCCCTTCGGGGATTCCAATCGCCCGCGCTTTATCGGGATTGAATCTTCCCAGCCGAGTGTCTTCGATCAAGGCATAGCCGACGGCGGGCCTCTCCTTGTGATCGACGCCGAATGGAAGGATCTGATATCCCTTTCTTTGAATGGGCGTGTCAGGAAGTACGTCGTTAATCTCGACAGCGAATGGTTGTCTTTCCGTGCCCAAGGCTATCGCCTGACGAAGCAGTGGCTCCGATCCTGCCGGTGCCCACAGGCGCATCGGGTCGGTGCGGCCCTGAAGCGAGAGGGTGCGACAGAGTCCGATCACTCCCAGCATGTGGTCAGCGTGCATGTGAGTGAAAAAAATGTCCGCAAGAGCGAAACTGGTTCCGTACCGCATCATTTGTCGCTGGGTTCCTTCACCGCAGTCGAATAGCAGGGTTTCACCCTCGCGCACGATGGCCAGCGCAGTGACGTTCCGCTCGACGGTAGGGCGTGAGGCCGAGGTGCCCAGGAAGCGCACTGTAAGCGACATATGATAGAAAGAGAGAGCGCACAAGGGGCTTCGCCCACGCGGAGATGCAGAGACGCAGAGAGCGCGGAGGTTAGCGATTATACACCAATCGGAGATGACCCGTATGGGGAGATCGCCAGCGAAGAGAACAGCGGCAGAGAACACGGCCGCGAAGAAAACAGCGGCGAAGAAGAGCTCGACCAGCTCGGCAAGCTCGACATCCTCGTCAACAACGCGGCCTTTCAGAGAAACCAGAAGTCAATCGAACACGTTAGCGAGGAGCAGCGGGATACGCCGATGGGGAGGCCGGGTCAGCCGGAGGAGATCGCGCCGACCTACGTTTTCCTCGCCTCTAACCCCGAGTCCAGCTTCATTACGGGCGAGATCATTTCGCTCCTGGGCGGTGACGTCACCGGTGGGTAACGCTGAGGTGACGACCGTTATCGTGTTTCCAGGCAAGGAGTTACGCACGAGCATCGGAGCGGGCCCGGCATAATTTCTATTGACTTCCCCGGGGCTCGTCCGTAACTTGAGTGAAGTCGAGGGCCGCGCAGTCTGGTGGCCTTTGAGCTTTTGACCCGTGTGCGACGGGTGTGGCCCCTCCCGGGGTGAATTCAGCTTGTCGCGCGCATGCGCGGGGCTGTAGCTCAGTTGGGAGAGCGCTGCAATCGCACTGCAGAGGTCAGGGGTTCGATTCCCCTCAGCTCCATGAAGTTCGTTCGCACTTTCTGCGAATCAGGGTGTAGCAGCCCAATAGATAGCTGCCCGCCGCCGTTCGGTAGGACGTAGAGTTCCAATGACGGCGCGCGTGGCACGAAGGTGGGTCCACGACCCAACCGGTAGCCGCGGAATCCCCCAGGGGTCCGCGGCTTTCTTGTTTTCGCTGGTCTCCCTCTTGCCTCCGGATTCTCCATCCGGCCCGCTTACAACGGGCACGACGCGCTAGCATCTGCCCTGGGAGATTCAATGCAAGACTCCATTCTGTATCCGCCGATCGTCCCTACCCCGATGCCCCGCCGGTCGATGGGTGAAACGTTCATGGATTCGCTGGAGAACGCCCTGTCGATGGTGCTCAACGCGATACCGAGAATCTTCGGCTTCATTCTCATCGTCGCGATCGGGTGGTTTCTCGCCGGATTGCTGGCGAAGGGAGTAATGACGCTGCTTCGAGCGATCCGCTTCGACGAGATCGTTCAGCGAAGCGGCATCGGGAATTTCATGAACAGGCTCGGCACGGGAATGGATCCGGCGGGAGTCGTCGCCGGAATCGTGAAGTGGATCGTGCGGGTCGTAGTCCTCCTCGTCGCCTTCGACACGCTCGGGCTGCCGGCAGTCTCCGACGTACTGAGACAGCTCCTGCTCTGGCTGCCCAACCTGATCGTCGCTCTCGTGCTGCTGTTCATCGCGGGCGTCTTGGCGAATGCGCTGGCTGGCGTTGTCCGCGCCGCGACATCGGATGCCGGCTTCACGAATCCGGATCTTCTGGCGAATGTTGCGCGGACGGCGGTGTGGGCCTTCGGCATCGTCGTCGCCGTCAATCAGCTGGGGATTGCGCAGGCTCTGATCAACACGTTGTTCATGGGCTTCGTTGGCGCGATCGCGTTGGCGACAGGTCTCGCGTTCGGGCTTGGCGGTCGAGACCGTGCTGCCAGGGCGATCGACAACTGGCAGCAACAGGCTCGTGAGGCGAAGCCGAAGGCGGAACGCGCGGGGCGGGCGGCAGTCGATGGGCCCAGTCTCGATGAGGGGGCAGAGTAGGGCTCCAGACACAGAGACCACCGAGACCACAGAAAAAAAACGTTGGGGAATAGCGCGTCGGCACAAAGTAGGGCGCATTCGGGACGGGCCGTGGTCATTGGTGACAGCAGTCACTGACTACAATCATCGTTGATGACGACCTGATGCCCCGTTGTTCCCCTTATTTCCCTCTGTGGTCTCTGTGGTCTCTGTGTCTAAGGCCGTTCTCTAGTTCAGCAACGCCCTGACATCGAGCCGAAGCGCATTGAACGCATCGGCATTGAACCGATTCTCCTCCACCTCGGCCTTGCCGACGAAGTCGCCCATCGCGGTACCGCTCAGCCGATTGATAAATCGCAGAATCGCGCTCTCCTTCACCGTCGCCGAGGTGCGGCGCGCGATGGTGCTCTGCTCACCTGGATCATCGCGCAACACAAGCCGAACCTGGATTCCCTGACCCTCGAACGGACGGCGCAGCGGAGTCTTGATGAGAAATCCGACGGTCGGCGGAAGGCGCCATTCCGGCTCACGTGTCATCTTCACGAGCCAGCCTCTCTCCCGCGGGCCGGCAATGACCGTGAGGTCGTTGACCAGCTGCCTGAAGCCTACCGTGAAGAGCAGGATCCTGGTGCTGAACTCGGATTGCATCTGAAGGTCGGCGGGGATTGGACGAGCGGGGCCATTCAGCGGAGCAAAATGCCCGTCGATGCTTCGCAGGCGCAGGGTGATCAAATTGCGCGCACCAGACATCTCGAACCAGCGTCCGCCCCGCTTATCGGTCACCACCATGCGATAGCGCGAGGGCGTTGAATACTTGTCGAGATACTCTGCGAAGGCGGGCATCGCGGCCTTTAGTCTCTGAGGGTTCAGCCTGATACCGAGAGTTAGCGTCGTCCCGTTTTCGGCATCCCTCGAAGTTTTCAACGTGTCGAGGCTGAACAACCTTCCGAGTGCGGTTGTGGTTCGCGGAAACGACGCGCGGTAGTCCGCGCGGATTGCTGCAGGCGCGCGGCTCTCCGCGGACCTCATCAGCGCCGATATGACTGCGGCGAATTCCGCGGCCGAGATGCTGCCGGCACCGATGTCTACACTGGTGAGCCACTCGAACTCATCGTCGCGCAGCTTGCGCAGCACCATCACATGCCGTGAGTCTCCCGGCTCGTTGCGCGCCGGTGCGGAAGGGCGGGCGGTGAACAGATAGCGGTTGCCGCTGAACTCGCCGTCGACGGCGACGGTGCGCACGGCGTCGGGTCCAGTGGATGTCCAGATGGACGTGTCGTTGTAGATGGCCGACGGAGTGAGAG
>JALYOO010000225.1 GCA_030856845.1 Gemmatimonadota bacterium | reverse complement strand
GGACTTAAAATCCCTTGGGCCAAAGCCCATGCGGGTTCGATCCCCGCCCCGAGCATGTTGCAACACAACGACTTACGCTGTCGGAGGACTGAGCTTCCGGGCCACGAGGGGCGCGTTTGGTCATAGTTTTGGTCATATCCGCGCGGCGGGAGTCACTATCGGCCCATCAGCCCGTAAGTGGCGCTCACCATCGACGCGTGTGCCTCGGCAGTGCTCCATCCTCAGCCCTCACCGATCGGCACGCCGGCGATCTTGCAGAGTTGCGCTACAGCATCCGAAGGGAGCTGGACTGTTCCGCCGTTTTCGTCGATCGGGATTATGCCGATCATGTTTGCCGACTGAAGCGTTGCGGTGGGGTGCTGGAGGCCATCTTCGATCTCGCCATATGGACCGGCGATCTCGAAACGAGAGAGCTGCGACTGGGCTCCGACTAGCTCGGAGACCGCCCGCTTTAGACTTCCTTACCGATCGCCGTCAGCTCTTTTGTCGCGGCTGTCGCATCCTGCCCACCACTCGCCAGCGTTGCCGCCTCTTGCCTGATTGCCCAAGCCGCGGGGCCCTCCTGGTCTTTGGCGGCCAGTTTGGCGAGACTCGCCAGCGTTGCCGCCGGCATCCCTTTGACGAGCTCTCGCATGTGGACCGCGCGCGACGGGTTTTTGTATGCGGCCTCGCGCTCGACCATCACGGGGCGCTTCGCCAAAACATCATCCCACGCCTCCTTTACGTGAGCGAGCATTTCCCTATGGGCACGGTCACATGCGGAGCTGGCTTCATTATCTAGCTGTTGCATTTCCTTGCCGCCCTCCGCGGCGCACCGCATACTCCCACGGGGGCGATTGGATTTCCTAGCCCTTGCCCACTGGCGCCGGAAGTCCTACTGTTGCCCACTCGCAAGCTCGCCCAATCGCGCCAGGCACGCGCGCTGCTACTCGAGGAAGATGCCGTGATCTCAGCCACACCCGGCGTCACCTCGGTCATGCGCCTCGCCGCCGCTCTCACGATTGTCTCCGGACCTTCGTTCTGGACGAGCACGCCTCGCCCGACAACGGCGGCCCCTCATGTTTCCGCGGAAGATGCAGTCGCCGTAGCTGCGGAGCCGAACGACAATCGACTGCCGGCCGGAAAACTGGTCAACGGCATCCTCACCGTTCGACTCGAAGCGCGCGAAGCGATGTGGTACCCCGAAGGACGAACCGCCCCTGGTGTCCCCGTCTACGCTTTCGCGACGAGCCGCTCCGCGCCAGGGATTCCGGGACCGCTCATTCGCGTTCGCGCGGGCACCGAGATCCGCGCCATCGTCACCAATTCGCTCAAGCAGCGAATGACTCTCCGTGGACTGCAGGATCACAGCGCCTCGGCCCTCGACACCATCGAGATCGCGCCTGGCGCCGAGCGCGAGATCACGTTCAATGCGACCATTCCGGGCACCTTTTATTACTGGGGCAGAACCGAGGGTAACCGCGAGGGGCAGTCGCGGCTCGCAGACTCCCAGCTCGCGGGCGCATTCATCGTCGACCCGCCGGGGGCGTACACTGATTCGCGAGATCGCGTGCTGGTCATCTCGCTATGGGAAGACACGCTTCGCACAATCCCCGAGCCCGCTTACAAGGAAGTGTTCGCGATCAACGGGCTTTCGTGGCCACACACCGAACGCCTCAACTACACCGTCGGAGACACCGTACGCTATCGGCTGATCAACCCCACAGCCGCGCCACACCCGATGCACCTCCACGGCTTCTACTTCGACGTCACCTCCAAAGGCAACGCCGTTCGCGATACGATATACACCGTGCGCCAACGCCGGAAAGCTGTAACCGAGTTCATGCCCGCGGGCACCACGACCGCGCTCACCTGGGTTCCCACGAGAGCGGGAAACTGGCTCTTCCACTGCCATTTGATATTCCATATAGACAAGCATCTGAAGCTCGCCTCGAGCCACCCTTCAGGTATGCACTCCGGCAACCACTCAGAGGAAGGCATGTCGGGCCTGGTCATGGGCCTGCATGTCTCTCCGGCCAAGGGCGGAGTGGCGATGGCGCCCGATCCCGTGGCGCAAAGGCAATTGCGCATGTTCGTCAATCAGCGCGACCGTGTCTTCGGGAAGGACCCCGGGTATAGCTTCGTTCTGCAGAACGGACCCAACGCTCCCGCTGCCGACTCGGTGCAGTTCCCG
>JALYOO010000224.1 GCA_030856845.1 Gemmatimonadota bacterium | reverse complement strand
CGCGCTCAACCCGAGCGCGGTGCAGAGCTGCAGGGCAAACTGATACTTGCTGCAGCAGTCGCTCGCCGCAACGTGGTGAAGCCCGCTTAGCCCGCGATCCATCATCGCCAGCATGATCGTCGCGAGATCGTTCGCAAGCAGCGGAGAGAACACCACATCCCAGAACCCGGTTATCTGATTACCCGAGGAAGCTCGGGTTACGATCCAGTCCGCGAGCCCCACGTCTCCCAGAGGCGACAATCCGATGAAGTTCGTGCGAAGCACGAGGGCATCCGGCAACTCACGCAGCACGGCGCATTCTCCCTCGAGCTTGGTGCGCGCGTAGACGTTCAGTGGGCCCGGGTCATCAGATTCCGCATAGCCACCGAGGCAGCCGTCGAATACCGAGTCCGTCGATATCTGCATCAGACGGACACCAGCCTCCGCACACGCGAGTGCTAGCGCGTGTGGCAGCTCGACATTCAGCCGCCGCGCATACTCGGGCTCGCGCTCACACTGGTCGACGTTGGCGAGCGCGGCGCAGTTCACGACCCATTCCGGCTTGAGGCCACCGATGATTTCTCCCGCCGCCCCAGGCACAGTCAGGTCGGCACGGACTGTTCTCACTCCCGCCGCCGAAAACCTTCCGCGGTTTGTCGCCGCGACCACGTCGCGCCCTTTCTCAGCTGCTGTGAGCGCCAGATTCGCCCCCAGAAACCCGCTTGCGCCGGTAACGAGGAGCATCGCCGTCAGTTCGTCGCGGAATCGCCGGTCGCGATCATACTCTCCAGTTCCGCGACCGTCAGCCACTCGGTGTTCGTCTCGCTGCTGTAGCTGAATCCCTCCGGGCACGGCCGGCCGCCATTTCGAGCGAGATACTGATCCTTGTCCCAGCTCTTCAGCGTCGGGAGGATGGCGTAGTAGTCGTCGTACTCGAGAGTGTTCGGAACGTCGTCCTCGCCCACCATCACTTCATGTATTTTCTCACCCGGCCGCCGCCCGACAATTTCCATCTCGCACTCGGGGCCGATCACGCGCGCCAGGTCGGTGAGCTTCATGCTCGGAATCTTCGGTACGAATATCTCTCCGCCTGCCATTCTCTCCAGGCAGCTCAGTACGAATTCGACTCCCTGGCTGAGGGTGATCCAGAATCGCGTCATCCGCGTATCGGTGACGGGCAGCTTGCCAGTCTTGCGTCGCTGCAGGAACAGGGGGATGACGCTCCCGCGGCTGCCCACCACATTGCCGTAGCGCACGACGCTGAACCTCGTCTTGTGCGTACCTGAATAGCTGTTGGCGGCGACGAAG
Organism: Gemmatimonadota bacterium; assembly: GCA_030856845.1. Lineage (GTDB taxonomy): Bacteria > Gemmatimonadota > Gemmatimonadetes > Gemmatimonadales > Gemmatimonadaceae > UBA4720. Next base: position 742 of record JALYOO010000224.1, on the reverse strand, counting down.
AGCTTGTCCGAGCACAGCTTCGTGGCACCATACAGGTTGATGGGACTGGCGGCCTTGTCGGTACTGAGCGCGATCACTCTCGTCACCCCACGATCGATTGCCGCGTCGATGACGTTGGCTGCCCCGAGAACGTTCGTCTTCACCGCTTCGATCGGATTGTACTCCGCCGCCGGCACCTGCTTCAATGCCGCGGCGTGGACGACGACATCGACTCCGTCGAACGCCCGATACAGCCTATCCCGGTCCCTGACGTCGCCGATGAAGTATCTGATGTTGGGATACTCTGTCTCACCGAACTGCTGGTGCATCTCGAACTGCTTCAGCTCGTCGCGGCTGAATACGATGAGTTTCTTCGTATCGTAGCGCTTGAGCACGATCTCGGTGAACTGGCGGCCGAATGAGCCCGTCCCACCAGTGATGAGGACAATCTTTCCGTTCAGCATTTCCGGTTTCTCGGATTCGTTTTGATTTTGCCGTCTGTATACAACAAGATATCGCTTCCGGTGGCCGGCAGTTCAGCCTTCGATGACAGGTTTCGGGGTGACGTGCGCATTGAGCGAACTGAGAGCAGGCTCGCGGCTCACCAGCTCTACAACATCCCGCCAGGAGTATTCGTTCCCGCCGCCGAGCCGTTCGATAACACACCTGGCAAACTCGATGTCGGCCAGGGTGTCGACCGTCCACCGCAATTCGTGCCGGTCCACTCCGTCAGACAGCGAGCCGAGCCGGAACGATTGAGGGT
>JALYOO010000203.1 GCA_030856845.1 Gemmatimonadota bacterium | reverse complement strand
ATTGGAGATATTGGGCTCAACTATCGGTATCAGCTCGTGGGAGACGGAGGCGCTCCACTGGCAGTTTCGCCTCGAGTGTCGCTTGTGTTACCCACTGGTGATTGGAAGCGCGGTCGCGGACTGGGCGCGGCAGGAGTGGATCTGAATCTTCCGGTCAGCTACGTGCTGAGTCGCACGATGGTGACGCATTTCAACGCGGGTTTCGCGCTGACTCCGTCTGCGCGGAACGCCGCCGGCGATCGTGCGACGTTCAGCGAGTTCAGCATCGGACAGAGTCTGATTCTGACCGCTCATCCCAACGTGCAGCCAATGCTGGAGATTGCCTATGCGATCGGCAACGACGTAATCGGAGAGAGCAGGACCGCACGCACAGAAGCTCTCTTGATCTCCCCGGGCGTGCGTGCGGCCTTCAATCTTGCGTCAGGGCTGCAGATCGTTCCCGGTGTGGCGGTGCCGATCGGCGCCGGCCCAAGCAGCGGCGATCGCGGTGTGTTCGTCTACCTGAGCTTCGAGCACGCGTTCAGACAGTAGACGTCGGTGATGGTAGCGTCGGGATCGAGCTCGAACGCCTCGCCATCCTCATCAATGAGTACATCGCCGTCGGCGTCGATAAGGACATCACCCTCGGCATCGAGTATCCGCTTATCGCCGGGCGCAAGCAGCACTCTCCCCGGACTGCGGATGCGGGATGGAGAGAAGATTCGCATCTGGCTGCCGTCACGAAGCTGAATGCGCTGGAGTCGTTCCATTCTCATCCGCGGAACGTCCTCCAGCCTGATTTTAGGCAGCCCCTCCATTCTCATCTTCTGCAGCCCTTCCATTCGCATCTTCGGCAAGCCTTCCATCCTGAACCTGGGCACGTTTTCCATCCTGATCTTCGGCATTCCCTCCATGTGGAACATCGGAAGGTCCCGCTCCAGGTCGATCCTTGACGTTCCCATCGGCCCGCCGTTGCGGAAGATGTAGGAGTTGCCCGGTTCGCCGAGCTCGAATCCGAACCCCCGGCCCTCCCCCAACAAGTCTGATGCCCGACCGGCTGTAACACGCACGTCGCGGATGCGTCCGCCCGAGTACACACGGAGACTCGCCACGCCACCGGGGGCAAGCTTCCTCACTTCGCGGGTCAATCTCCGCGCGGGCAGTCCCGCAGCATAGCTGTCGCCTGCGTCAGCGGCAGATAGACGCAGGTCTACACCGTTGATCGATGCAATTCGATCGCCCTCGATGATTCCGGCGGTTTCAGCAGGACCCTTGGGAGTGACGTGAGTCACGAAAATTCCGAGTGTATCACGAACGCTCCCCGTGGCGCCGAGCTGAATTCCCAACGCTGCCCTTTTCATCAGAGCAGAGTCAATTCCAGTCCGGAACAGTCTGCACTCCGTCCTGCCGTCTGTGGTGGTGCAGTCTCGTTGAGGCGATGGAGCACGTGTTGGTGGCTCACGCCGCGGTGCAGGCGTCTGGGCGCCGAGCTGGGCAACGGACAGCAATGCCGCGCCGGTGAACATTGAAATGGGGATACGCATTGAGATCTCCGAATTGCGGTGTCGTACACTTATGACAGCCTCGGCCGCAACAGGGTTGCCGGTGCCGAAAGCGAAGTTGCCCGGCGATATTTGAGGAATGGCGACAACACTCGAGCCCAAGAGCGGCAAGCCACACGAGCCGGACCTCCACACGTTCGAGCACCACTGGCAGGATGAGGCTGATGCGGCATTCCTCTATCGGATTCTTGCCGGCTCGGAGCCTGACAAAAAAAAGAAGGATATCTACGCTCGACTGGCCGAGGTCGAGGACAGGCATGTGGTGGTGTGGGGCGATCTCATGGCGAAGCACGGTCACTCGCCAGGGAAGTTCAAGCCAAGTACTCGTGCTCGTGTGCTCGCGAGGCTCGGGAAGGTGTTCGGGCCTGGTTTCCTGCTGCCCATGTTGCTGGAGGAGGAAGGTCGCGAGGTAAAGCAGTACCTCGACATGCATCGTGCGACGCCTGTGGGGGCACCGGGCGGAGGAGAAGCGCTGACGCTCGCGAAGGAATCCGCCGAGCATGCGACTACACTCGCTGGAATCGCCGGCAAGAGCGGAGAGCCGTGGCATCGTACCGGCTCCGGAGGGTTCTTACGGAACGTCGTATACGGTTTCAACGACGGGCTCACGGCGAACTTCGGGCTCGTGGCAGGAGTGATCGGCGCATCGGTAACGCAACAGCATCAGGCGGTGATCGTGGCCGGAGTAGCCGGTCTGATTGCCGACGCGCTGTCGATGGGATCGAGCGGATACCTCGCGGCAAAGAGTGAGCGCGAGGTATACGAATACGAGATCGCGATGGAGCGCGATGAGATCGCGCTGATGCCCGAGATAGAGCGCGACGAGCTGGCGTTGATCTACGAAGCCAAGGGAATGGACCAGCAGTCGGCACACAGGCTCGCGACTCAGGTGATGGCCGATCCTGAACGCATGCTGGTGGAGCAGGTGCAGGAAGAGCTGAAGATTGGTGAGCAGACCATTTCACCGTTTCGGGAGGGCTGGGTCACCGGCCTCGCCACCGCAATCGGGGCGATCATTCCGGTTTTTCCGTTCTTCGTCGCGGACGGCTCGACGGCGATCGTGTTGTCGTTCGCTCTGTCCATGTTGTCCCACTTTCTCGTAGGCGCGGCGCGCTCTGTGGTCACCGGGCGGGGCGTGTTTCGATCAGGGCTCGACATGTTCGTCGTGGGGCTTGGCGTCGCGATCGCGGGATACTTCGCCGGCGACCTGATCGGAAAGCTGTTCTAGAGTCGCTGGGCTCCAGGCCTGACCGTGATCTACACCCTCCGGGATTCAATCCAGCTCCCGCACCCGCGGCAGCAGGTCTTCGATTTCTTCGCCAACGCGGAGAATCTCGGCCGGATTACTCCGCCCTCGCTCGGGTTCACGATTCACTCACGGTTGCCCATCGTGATGGGCCAAGGGACTCTCATCGACTATACGGTGCGCCTCCAGGGAATCCCGATTCGGTGGCGCACCAGAATCGTGAGCTGGGATTCCGGAGTCGAATTTGTCGATGAACAGCTCAAAGGACCTTACGCCCTGTGGGTGCATCGCCACACGTTCAGAGACATACCCGGGGGCACCGAAATTCACGATGAAGTGCGCTACAAGCTCCCATTTGGACAGGTCGGACGCCTCGCGCACTTCTTCGTGAAGCGCCAGCTCGATTCGATATTTCGTTATCGCCAGTCGGCTATTCGCGAATTGCTCCTGCCGTGAGCTTCTGGTGCGAAGGCATCGCGCCGCCAGGGAACGTCTTGTTCCAGGGCCAGGGGGTTACTCCGCGACGATGTTGACCAGCCGGCCGGGCACGAAAACAATCTTCCGCGGTGGGCCCGCGACGAACTTCGCGATCGAGATGTCCCCCATCGCCGCCTCGACCGCCGCGTCCTGATCGATGTGCCGCGACACGCTCACCTTGCCACGCGTCTTCCCGTTCACCTGAACCACGAGATCGATGAGCTCATCGGTAGCGAGCGACTCATCGAACCCGGGCCAGCCGGCATCGAACACACTTTCAGTGTGCCCCAGCTTCTCCCAGAGCTCTTCGGCAATGTGAGGGGCGAAGGGTGCGGCCAGCTGAACGACCGGCTCGACCTCCTCCCGCGACGGAAGTCTCTCTCCGCGGCGCAGGACATTCATGTATTCCATCATCGCCGCAACTGCCGTGTTGTAGCTCAGTCGCGAGATGTCATCCCCGACCTTGCGGATTGTCTGATGAAGTTTGCGCATCACCTCGGGATCGCCATGCTCCCGGTTTACGGTCGCTGAATGAACTGACGCCCACAGGCGATCGAGGAAGCGCTTGACCCCGGAGATGCTTGCGTCGCGAAAATCGCCGCCCTCGTTGAATGGCCCGAGAAACATAAGATACGTG
>JALYOO010000174.1 GCA_030856845.1 Gemmatimonadota bacterium | reverse complement strand
ACACTGGACCGTCTTCGAGAACACGGTCGCAAACATCGGGGCCGACCATCTGAACGTCTTCATCGGGCGCGACGCAATCCATGCGTGGGCGACGCGCCTCGATCTCGACCTCATCGCGATCCTGGATGGGGACAAGCCCCAGATACCATTGCGGGAGCCGGTCACCATGGAGGATGGGACCGTCATGTCGGAGTTCGGAACCCTCGGGCAGTCGCTCTGCGTCCTCGGGAAGCGCTAGCCTTTGCCAGCGGGCCGCGGCTCAATACCTCACACGCATCCATGGGTGACATCACGACGGACGGCTTACAGCAGGACATCTACCAGCGCTACTGCGTCCTGGCGCGTCTGCTGACCGCTGCCTTTCCCCTTCGCGACAAGGGAACCCTCGTTAGGATTCTGGACATCGGATCCGGACCTGCGCGGCTGACCGAGCGCTTCCTGCCCGCGTACTTCAACGTGACGCGCGCCGACGTGGACACCTTCGGGGACGCGGGGGTCGTCCCGCTCACGCGCGGGGCCTCCCTGCCATTCGAGAGTGACTCCTTTGCGGCGGTCATCGCGCTGGAAGTTCTGGAACACGTGCCAGCCGAGGAACGCGAGGCCCTCATCGACGAATGTACCCGGGTCTCGTCGGACGTCGTAGTGTTCTGTTGTCCGGTAGCGTCGGAGCTGACCACGCGTGCCGAGGAAATCTTTCAGTCGCTGGCACTGGAGATGAGCGGCAACGCCAGCCCGTTCCTCGCAGAGCACAAGTCGGTCGGGCTTCCAGCGGCCGCGGCGGTGCGAGCCGCCCTCGAACGACGGAGACCGCACGTCGTGGACCTGCCGAACTCGCCGCTGCCCGAGTGGCTCGTTTACAACCTGATCGACCTGGCGTATGCGTGTGATTTCGGCGACACCGACGAAAAGGCGCGCTTCAACGTCCGGGTGAACGCCAGGACGCCACTTGCGGCCGAGGGACCCCACTACCGCCGGTTTTTTGTGGGATGCACCCACGCGCAGACTCGCGATCGTGTGGCGGAAGCGGCCGGTAATCTGTCGAGCGGAGTGACTGACCCGCTGGACGCGCCAATCGGGATGGCGGAGGCGCTCGTGCACTTCCGTGCAGACCTTCTCCGCAAACACGCCGACGGCATGCGGGACGCTCTCCAGGCCAAGGATGCGCACATCCGGAAGCTCGACGACCTGATCGCGAAGCTGCAGTGCGAGCCCCGACAGGAGGCTGTGCTGCCCGCGCCGCATGCGGGAGCGCCGATCGAGCTGGCGGGAGTCCCGGCATCGCCAGTGCACGCCGACCCACCCGCGCGTCGACCCGAGGCTCCACCGACCGCGCCGCATGATCGAGCGGACCGGCCACAGACACTGCTCCGGCAGGCGCATTCGCGTTTTCGGACCTGGCGGGTTGGACGCCGGTTGCCACGAGAGTGGCGGGCGCTCGCCGCACGAAGCGGTCTCTTCGACGTGGACTTCTACCGTGCACAGCACCCGGACGTGGCGGCAAGCGGCGTCGACCCGATCGTGCACTACCTTGCCGTCGGGGCGTCCGAAGGACGCAACCCCCATCCGCTGTTCGACGGCGCGTATTACCTGACTCACGCGCCCGGCGTCAGCGGCTCGGGCAACAACCCCCTGATCCACTACATCACGCAGGGTGGTGCGGAAGGGCGCCGCCCTCATCCCCTCTTTGACTCAGGCTTCTACGTTGCGTGTCACCCTGAGGCCGCCCGGGGCGACTCGACTCCGCTGGCGCACTACGTGGCAACCGGCGCGCAGACGCGATGGGACCCGAGTCCGGTATTCTGGAGCGGGTACTACCTCGAGACGAATCCCGACGTGGCTGCGGCGGGCGTCAATCCCCTGGCTCACTACGTTGTCCTCGGTGCCCGCGAAGGACGCAATCCAAATCCGTTGTTCGATGCCGCGTATTACCGGGCGCGCGCGGGTGCTGTGCTGCCTGCGGCGGCGGATCCCCTCCTGCACTACCTCTCTGAAGGTGCGGCGGTGGGGTGCGACCCGCATCCTTTGTTCAGCACGCGTCACTATCTGGCCACGTATCACGACGTCGCTGCTGCCGATGTGAACCCGCTCTCGCACTACCTGCTGCACGGTGGTGCCGAAGCCCGGAATCCGAACCCGCTCTTCGACGCCGCCTGGTATCGGGCGACCGAACCTGTGCCGCCTGGCTCGAATCCACTGGTGTACTACCTGCGAGAGGGAGAGACGTCCGGGCGCAGTCCGCATCCGCTCTTCGACGCAAGCTTCTACGCGGCGGCCCACCCGGAAGTGGCCGGTGGTCCGGCAAACGCTCTCGCGCACTACCTGGCGACCGGTGCGCAAACCCGGTGGGATCCGAGCCCGCTGTTCTCGGCGGCGTACTACCTCGAGCGGAACCCCGACGTGGCGGCGGCCGGCGTAAATCCGCTCGTCCACTATGTTCTCGAGGGCGCCGCCGACGGCCGCAGCCCGAACCCGTTCTTCGACGGCGCTTATTACCTTGCCCGGAATCCGGATGTCGTCGCCAGCGGGATGAATCCGCTGGTCCACTATCTCCTGACCGGCGCGGCTGAGGGGCGAAAACCCTCCGCACTGTTCGATACCAGCCACTATCTCCAGCAGAATCCCGACGTCGCTGCCGCGGGTGTCAACCCGCTCGCACACTATCTGGCCTACGGCCGCAAGGAACGGCGCCCGCCCAATCCGCTCTTCGACCCGGTCTTTTATCTCTCGTCGAATCCGGATGTGGCGGCGGCAGACGCGGATCCGCTGCTGCACTTTGTCGAGCACGGCGCCGCGGAAGGGCGGGATCCATCGGAGAGTTTCGACACGTCGTACTACGTCCGCGAGAATGCCGACGTGGCAGCTGCAGGGCTCAATCCTCTCGCGCACTATCTCGATCACGGTCGCGAGGAAGGCAGGCGGGCCCGGGCGCCTGAAACGTCTGTCGCAGGGCCGGGCTACACGCGGTTCGTGCCCCCCGTCGGGCTGCTGCCATGGTTCAACCCGCTGAACTTGCGAGTCGAGCCGAGCCTTGACAACACACCATCGCTGAACGTCCTGGTGCCCGGCCTGGCGATGGAGCACATGTCGGGGGGCCCGAACACGGCTCTGCACCTCGCCTACCGACTCGCGGCGTCGGGCGTCAGTGTCCGCCTGATCTCCACCGACGCGCCGATGTCGCACCGTGACGTGCTCTGGGACCATCTCCTGCGGCTCACCGGGGGCGACCGGCGCCTGCCTAACATCGAGTTCGCGGACGCGCACGATCGCGGGCACTCCCTGGCAATCGGAGGCAACGATTTATTCTTCGCGACTGCGTGGTGGACCGCCCAGATGGCGAAATTCGCCACGGAGCTGACGAGACATCGGCAGTTCATCTATCTCGTCCAGGACTACGAACCGCTCCTGCATGCCGCGTCCACCTCGCAGGCGCTGGCCGAGGAGACGTATTCGCTCGATTTCATGCCGGTCGTCAACTCGCGGATCCTGTTCGACTTCCTGACCGGCAATCGGATCGGTCGCTTCGCCGGCCGGGATTTCGCGGACGAGGCGCTGGTGTTCGAGCCGGCAGTGGATCGCTCCAGGTTCTTTGTAGAGCACCCTGACCCCGAGCGGCCGCGGCGGCTCCTGTTCTATGCGCGGCCGACCAAGGGGCTGCGCAATCTGTTCGAGCTCGGCACAGCGGCGCTGATGGACGCGGTCGCCCGGGGTGTGTTCAGCGACACACCATGGGAGCTGCTGGCAATGGGAGAACCGATCTCCCCGGTCGAGCTCGGCAGGGGGATCACGTTGACGCCCGCGCCCTGGCGAGACTTCGACGGGTACGCAGCCCAGATGCGACAGGCCGACGTGCTGCTGTCCCTGATGCTGTCTCCCCATCCGAGTTACCCGCCGCTCGAGATGTCCGCCTGTGGCGGCCTGACCGTCACGACCATCTTCGGGTGCAAGACCGCGGAACGTCTCGCGTCGGTGTCGGACAAGATCCTCGGAGCCCCGGCGACGATTGAGGGCGTGGCCGACGGAATCGTCGCGGCCGTGGCACGCATCGAGGACCCGCGGAACGGGCCGCGAGGCGGTGCGCTCGACCTGCCCTCTACCTGGGACGAAAGCCTCGAGCCGATTCTGCCGGCCCTCCACTCGTGGCTCCTTCGCAGGCTCGGCGCTCCACTCGCAGCGGGCGCATCACCCCCGGCCGAGTCGGGAACGGGCCAGATCGCCTGCGGATTCGAGCGTTGGCCCGGCGATGCGTACGAAACGTTCCGCCTCGACCGCATGCACCGGCGCACGCGCGCCCCGGCCGCTGCCGAGAGTGATCACACACCGCTCTCGCTCGTCACCACGGCGTGGAACACAGAGCCTGAGTTCCTCGAATACCTCGCGCGCAGCGTCTTTCAGCAAAACGGAGCGCCGCCGTTCGAGTGGGTGATCATCGACAACGGGACGGACCGCCCCGACACGAGGCAATGCCTCGCCGAGCTCGGCACACATCCAGCCGTTCGACTGCACAGAGTGGAGCAGAACCTTGGTATCGCGGGCGGCATGCGGCTCGCGCTCGAACGCTCGCGCAATCGCTACATCCTCCCTGTTGATTCCGACGACTACCTGTACCCGGATTGTCTGCAGCTGGTGGGACGTGCGTTGATGTCCCACGGGTTCCCGCCACTCCTCTACACCGATGAGGACAAGTTCACCGGACACGAGTGGCGGGACCCCTACTTCAAGCCGGACTGGGATCCGGTCCTGTTCGTCAACTCGTGCTACATCGCGCACCTGTGCGCGATCGATCGCCAGCTCGCCGTTGACCTGGGATGCTACGGAGATTGGGTCGCGGACGGCAGTCACGACTGGGAAACGTTCACGCGATTCCTGGTGGCCGGGCATGCACCGGTTCACCTGCCAGAAGTGCTCTATGGCTGGCGGATGCATTCGGGTTCGACCGCCGGAAACATCGCCTCGAAGCCGTATGTGGTCAGCTCGCAGCGCGGTGTCCTCACTCGGCTCCTCGCGGCACGTACGAACGGAGACCGCTTCACCGTCGAGAAGAGCCCGCTCTTCGGCGACACTCCGGACTGGTGGCTCCGCCGCCTGCCCATTCATCCGCGGCCGATCACGACGGTGCTGTACGGCGACGCGGCGGCGCTGGAAGCGGGGACGCGACCGACCGTCGACGCTCGGATCCCTCACCAAATCAAAACCGTCAGCGGTCCGGCGGCTCTCAACGATTTGCGGCAGATCGCGCGGGAGTGCGCCGCTCGTCACAGCCTCCTTCATCTGCTCGCTGCTGGTGTCGAACCAGAG
>JALYOO010000147.1 GCA_030856845.1 Gemmatimonadota bacterium | reverse complement strand
CCCGTGAAGCGACGCCACCTCCGATTCGAACCGGCTCATCATCGGGCCGGCAGTGATGCGGTTGCTCTCCAGCACCTGCATCACGAGCTCCTTCGCGCGCTCGGAAGTGCGGAATCCCCCGACACCTATCTGTTGTCGCGCTGTACCAACCGCCGATATCTGATTCACGAAGGCTCGAGGGGATTTTCAGGTGGACCCGGATAAGAACCGCGCGCCAGGGCCTTCGACGTGGTCGCGTTGTCGGGAGTTCCAGGCAGGAGTTTCGAAGCAGCGGTAAAGCTCGCGGGTGCCGGCGTATCGGTCAATGCCCTCCGCAGGCATTGCGACTCGTTGGGTGCGGCGTCAATTATAGAAGTGTGGCGTTCTTTGTCGTTAACTTTGCAGAGCCGGTGTCGTCGATGTCCAACCGCCCTCGATTTACCAGAGAAACCATTTGAACCTCTTTCGCAGCATGAGGTTGGCCAGTTGCATAGCTGTCGCCGCCGGAGCGTCGTTCATGGCCTGCGATGGAGCATCGCAGCCCCCGACCGATCCGGTGGTGCGGCCGGATACGAGCCAGGCCCCGATACCGGTTCCGGAGTCGCCGGTCATTCCGCAGCCCGGGTCGGCTGACGCGACCGTGTCGGTCGATGCGCGCGTCCAGTATCAGACGATAGAGGGGTTCGGTTCGTCAATGCGGATCTTCAGCGATCCGCATGTCATTCATGAACAGGGAGCAATCGAGAACGCTTTGCAGATCGGCACCGCGGACCAGGACGCGATTCTCCGGAGGCTGTATCAGGAAATCGGACTTACCCGCGTGCGGCCGCTTCACCAGAGCAACCTCGCGCAGCCGACTCCCGGCTCCATTCCGCGAAGAGACTGGGTTTTTGCTGACGGGCACATCGAGATCGTCAAGCGAGCCCAGCCGCGGGGGCTGCAGGATTGGTGGCTGTCGCCGCTCGTCTTCGAGTCGTGGATCGACCGCTCCGTGCTTCCGTACGTCGACTGGACGATGGATGTGATCCGCTACTGGCGCAGCCAGGGAGTCGAGCTGAGGTACTACTCGATAGTGAACGAGCCAAGCAACCCCGGCGTTCAGGTATCCGCGGAATTCCTTCGTCAAGCCGTCATCGAGCTCGGCGCACGGCTCCGCTCGGAAGGTTTTCAGACCAGGCTGATCATACCTGACGACATCAATCCACGCGACGGTGCCATCAAGGCACGAGTGGTCCTCTCTGACCCGGTGGCACGCGGGTATGTTGGCGCAATCGCCACCCACCTGTATGACTACCCGCTGTCCGCAATGGCCGACATGGCAGCGGTTGCGAAGGAATATGCAGTTCCTTTGTGGATGACCGAATTTCGCCTCACTGACGCCCGGCCAATTGCCTGGGGAGGGCTCGTCTACAGTCTCCTCGCCGATTACGACGTCAGTGCCGTCGACTATTTGTTCGGATTTTTCAGTCAGCGGGACAATGTCGCGCTGGTCGACATTATTCATTCAGGACGCCAGTTTGTTGCCGCTTCCATCACGCCCGCGGGCTACGCCACGGCGCAGTATGCTCGCTATGTCCGCCCCGGTGCGAAGCGGGTTGCCGCAGTGTCGTCGAGTGCAGCTGTGAAGGTCACGGCGTTCACCCGCGACGGCAAGCTGGTACTTGTCGCGCTGAACGATGGCGCAACCCCGTTGAAAGTACGGTTCAGCATCACCGGCCTTACCGGACTCGAGAAACTGTCACTCGTGCGAACAACCCTTACCGAGAAGCTGCGGAGTGTGGGTCGCTTCGACATCACGGGTGACGCGCTCATCGTCGAACTTCCTGCCGAGAGCATTTCCACCCTGATCCAGTAATGGTCGCGGTGAGCGACGACTGCGCGCCGAGCGCGGGGTTGGCGACATCCGAGCCTGACCCACCCAGGATCTTCACGCCTGAGTACTACGAGCGAATGCGCTCTCTCGAGGCGGATTCATGGTGGAATTCCGCGATGCGCGACATCGCTGGCGGGTTGCTACGCGATGCGCGACTTCCCGCCAGCGGGCTTCTTCTCGATGCTGGCTGCGGCTCCGGCCAGACTATGACGTGGTTTGAGCGTCAATGGCCGCTGTGGACGACGATCGGCTTCGATGTGGCGGCGCACGGATTGCTGTCGGCGCGGCAGCACGGTCACACGGTCGCCAGGGCATCCGCAACAGAGCTGCCGCACCCCGCCCGATGCGCTGACCTGATCATTACGCTCGACGTGTTGCAGCACCTCCCGCTGAAGGCTGGCGATGACACTGCGCTCCGCGAGATGCAGAGGGTACTCAAGCCGGGCGGGTTGCTGCTGATACGAACCAATGCGCAAAGCTTTCCCGCGTCAGCCGACGACGCGAAGTTCGACTTCCGCAAGTACACGCCCTCACTTCTTGGGGCACGGCTGACCGCGGCGGGCTTTGACATCCTGCGCCTCGGGAGGGTGAACGCCCTGCTGGGCCTCGCTGAAATTCCCCGTGAAATCCGCGCGGGCCGCCAGCAGGAAACCGATTACCATGGAATTCTTGCAACTCCGCGTTCGGCAACGGGATTTGGCGGACGCATCAAGCGCGCATGGCTCGGCCTCGAGGGTCGGGCGATGCGGCAAGGCTGGCAGCTGCCATTGGGAAGGACCATCTTTGCCCTCTGTCGGCGCGAAGCAGAAAAGCGCTGATCGCTCGCCGCAGCGCTGACGCAATCCCTCGTGGTCCGCTGCGTCCATTCACACAACAAGACTCAATGAACGCTTATAAAGTCGCCGTCCTCGGCCTCGGCGAGGCCGGATATCAAATGCACCTCCCGGCGCTCGCGCAGATGAAGAATGTCACTATCGCGGGTGCGTGCGATCTCGACGCGACGCGCCGCGCGAGTGTTGCGGCTGCCTGGAAGGTACCGGTGTTCGACACTCTCGAGCGCATGCTCTCGGAAGCCAAGCCGGACGTCCTCATCATCGCCACACCGCCTGACAGTCACGCGCGAATCTGCCTGCAGGCCATAGGTGCCGGCTGTCACATCATCTGCGAGAAACCCTTCACTGCGACACTCGAAGAGGCGGACACGGTAATTGCCGCGGCCGACGCGGCAGAGAGGGGCATCGCGCTCAATCACGAATTTCGCGAGATGCCGATCTTCCGGGCGGTGCTCGATGAGATCGGTGGTGCGAAAGGACGCGATATCGTGTTCGCGCAGCTCTGGCAGAACATGGACATGGCGCCGTGGATGGAAAAAGGATGGCGCGGAAAAATGCAGCGTCGCACCCTGCACGAAGG
>JALYOO010000121.1 GCA_030856845.1 Gemmatimonadota bacterium | reverse complement strand
GCGTGGCATCGCCCAGAATGCAATCGAGCAGCAGAGTCTGATAAGCGGGCGGTGTGTGGTCGTCGAAAGCTTCCGAATATGAAAAATCCATGTCCACCGGCGAAATCTCGAACTCCTGCGTGAGCTGGTTCGGCACGCCGGGAGTCTTCACCTGGAACCTCAGCGAGATCCCTTCATCGGGCTGGACGCGCAATACGAGAACGCTCGGATGATTCTGCTCCACCGCACGTTGCCCGAACATGAGAATTGGAGGCGAGCGGAACTGAATGGCGATCTCCGACACCCGTTCCTTCATTCGCTTGCCCGACCTGACGTAAAAAGGCACGTGCTTCCATCGCCAGTTGTCGATCGCGAATCGGATCGCGGCGAAGGTCGGTGTTCGCGACTCAGGCGATACGTCCTTCTCCTGCCGGTAACCGGGCACGTCAGCCTCGGCGAACGTTGAACTGGCATACTGTCCGAGTACAACCGGCGGATCCATGTCACCGATGAGCGGCCTCAGCGAACGCAGCACCTTCACCTTTTCGTCGCGCACGTCGTCTGCCCTGAACGCCACCGGGGGCTCCATCGCCGCGAGCGCCATCAGTTGCAACAGATGGTTCTGGAACATGTCCCGAACGACACCAGCTTCCTCGTAGTACCGACCCCGCGACTCTACACCGACAGTCTCGGCGACGGTGATCTGCACCTGCTTGATGTACTGCCGGTTCCACAGCGGCTCGAAGATCGGGTTCGCAAACCGGAAAACGAGGATGTTCTGAACGCTCTCCTTGCCCAGGTAGTGGTCGATGCGGTAGACCTGGTGCTCCGCGAAACGGTCCAGCACCACGCAGTTCAGCGCGCGTGCGGTTTCCAGATCACGTCCGAACGGTTTCTCGATGATGACCCTGACCCACGGACGCTGAGCGGCGTCGGCGGTGTGCGGGGCGAGCCCGCTCTCACAAAGGTTGCGCAGCGTCGGCTCGAACACGCTCGGCGGAATCGCAAGGTAGAACAGGCGATTTCGCTCTCCATCGGAGAGTCCGCTCTCGATCTCGGCGAGGCATTCGCCAACGGATCGATAGGCCTCAGCGCTGGTGAGATCGCCGGCTGCATAACGAATGCGCTGAGACAGCCAATCCCAGGCCTCGGCATCGAACGAGGCTATCTCCTCCGACTTCTGCACCGCCTCGCGCATCGATTGAGCAAATGCGGTGTGATCCATCTTCTCGCGGCCAAGCCCCACGAGTGCAAAGCGGTCCGGGAGGAGCTTGAGGGCAGCGAGAGAATACAGCGCCGGCATGAGCTTTCTCCGCATCAGGTCGCCGCCAGCGCCGAGAATGACGACACTGCATGCCTCTGTGCGCCGGAGCTTGGGCGGCGCGTGAGACATGCCGGGAGTCGCGTGCACGAAGGGATGTATCATTTGGTCTTGTGCACGGCGTGCCCGCCGAACTCGTTGCGCAGTGCCGCAATTACCTTGGCGGAGAAAGAGTCGCTTTGGCGCGATCGCAGACGCGCCAGCAGCGACAGTGTGATCACGGGGGCGGGAACGTCGAGATCGATCGCCTCCTGTACCGTCCACCGCCCTTCGCCGGAATCCTCGACGTAACCCTTGAGCCCCTCCAAGCCCGCATCCTTCGCGAACGCACGCTCTGCCAGCTCATTGATCCAGGAGCGCACTACGCTCCCGTGGTTCCACACACTCGCAACGCGGTGAAGGTCGATCCTGAAATTCTTTGAAGCATGAAGGATCTCGTAGCCCTCGGCGTAGGCCTGAAGCATCCCGTATTCGATGCCGTTGTGAATCATCTTGACGTAATGACCCGCTCCGGGTGGACCCACGTGCGCGTAGCCATCAGCCTGGGCGAGTGTCGAGAAAATCGGCTCGCATAGCGAGAAGGCGGTCGTGGACGCGCCGATCATCAGACAGTATCCGTTCTCCAGGCCCCAGATTCCTCCGCTCGTCCCCGAATCGACGAGCTCGATACCCTCCTCCTCCAACGCGGCGGCGCGACGCATCGTGTCGTGAAAGTTCGAGTTGCCGCCGTCGATGATGACATCTCCCTTCGACATTCCCGGCACCAGGAGACCGATGGTGTCGTCTACCGGTTTACCGGCGGGCACCATGATCCAGACAACGCGCGGGGCAGCCAGCTTCGCGACGACTTCCGCCGCGGCGGCGGTCGCCGTCGCCCCGAGACCAGCGTACTTCGCGACAGTTTCTGGACTGCGGTCGAAAACCACGACTTCGTGGCCGCCTCTCATGAGGCGCTCCGTCATGTTGCCGCCCATCTTGCCGAGTCCGATCATTGCCAGTCGCATCGCCTATCCGCCGTGGAGGATTGATTCGATGCCCAGTCGCGAAAGCTCCGTGCGCAGCTGGGCCGCCGACGTGAAGTGGATGACAGTCATGCCGAGAGCGGACGCGGGCGCGAGGTTTTGTTCACGATCGTCGATGAACAGCGATCGCGCCGGGTCCGCGTTGGCGATCGCCAATGCCAGGTCGTAGAAGATGCGGGTTGGCTTTCTCGCCCGCAGCCAGCACGAGGTAAGAAACGCAGTGAAGATGTTGCCGAGACCGAACTTCACGATGCGGTGCCGGTTGAGGTCGGCCGATTCGTTATTCAGCGTCATCATCGTGTAGCGGCCCGACTCCGAAAGGCCGCGGGCGATGGCGATCGCGTCCAGGTCGGCAACACTCTGCATCAACATGAACGTGCGGAACTCATCGCGCGAAAAGCCGCGGGCACAGCAGAACACGGTGATGTCGAGATACTCGTCGAGGCCGATCCTTCCTTCCTCCAGCGCGCCGACTGTCTCTTCATGACGGTACTGAAAATCTTCGGTGTCGATGCCGAAATGCCCGAGCGCCGCTTTTCGCTGCTGCCTGTCCCACCCGTTGGTGCCGAGGACGCCGCCGATATCGAAGAACACGTGCGTGAATTCCACGGTCATCCTCGGAGGACAACTCGCGCCGGAGCCCCATCGAGCCCGTGCAGCCTGAGAGGAAGACAGAACATCTCGTATTCGCCGGGGTCAGGTTCGCTCAGGTCGAGTCCTTCCACGATCACGACGCTTCGCTCGAGAAGCGTGCGGTGCGTGCGATGGTGGCCGGAGTGAAACTGTTCGATCGAGAGGTAGTCGATGCCGACCAGCTCGACGCCGCGCTCCGCCAGATATTCCGCGCCATCAGGAGCGAGGAACGTGTAGTCCGGAGCGAACTCCGCATCCCGCAGCAGAACCGAATTTCGCGTTCTCAGCAGGATGCGGGTGTGGTTGCCCAGATTCTGCGACGCGAGATCCGCGGCGCCAATCGAGCGCAGCTTGTCATCGAAGGCGACCAGCAGCGCGCGGCCGATCAGCTTCTCGACGGGTATGTCGTCGACGGTCTGGCCATCGTCGAAGAAATGCTTCGCGGCGTCGACATGGGTGGCGGTGTGCGAGCCGAACGTTATCGTCGACACGTTCGCTCCCGCTCCCTTCGTGATGGATTGCTGCGGCTCTATCGAGATCGCAGGATTGCCCGGGTACACGAACCCACCGCTTCGAACCGCCAGCGATACGTCATAGAAACGCGCCACTATGAGGGCAGACTCGTAGAGGCGCTGGCGCTGAGGAGAAAGCGAGGGATTTCAGCCCGGAACGTCGTTGAATCCGAAGCGACGAAATTGTAGTGCCCTTCCATGAACCCCTCTCCCGACTTGAGGATGCAGAAGCTCTGATATTCGTGGACGCTGCCGGGTGCAATCACCGGCTGCTCGCCGACGACTCCTTCTCCCTTCACCTCGATGTCTTCACCGGCCGAATCGTGTATCAGCCAGCGGCGCGAAACCAGCTGCGCTGCCTGAGTGCCGACGTTCTCGATTCTGACGAAATACGCGAACACGTAATGCTGCGCCGATGGCTCCGATTGATCGCGGAGATACATCGGGCGAACGGTGATCCGGAAACCGAAGGATTCCCGATAATAGAACGGTGCAGAGGTCATTGTGCCCTCTGCGCCTCTGCGTCTCTGCGCATTCGGCGTGGGGCGCAGCCCCCTCTGCGCCCTCGTCTCATTCCCAGATGGCGGCCCGTATCGCGTCCCCGCGAACCATCGGATCGCCGCCCTTGCAGGAGAACGCCTGAGCGAACTCGGGCATGTTCGACACTGGCCCGTTCACGCGCCATATGCCCGGCGCATGCGAATCGGTGATGATGCGTTGTCTCTGGGCCGGCTCGGTGATGTTCTGCCTCCAGATCTGCGCCCACGCGAGAAAGAATCGCTGCTCCGGCGTGAAGCCGTCGATCATCGGCCGCGGCTTCCCGGCAAGGGCTTTCTGAAGCGCGGCATACGCCACCGACAACCCGCCGATGTCGGCGATGTTCTCGCCGAGCGTCAGGTCTCCGTTGACGAGAACGCTGTCGAGCACTTTGTACTCGCCATACTGATTCTTCACGAGAGTGGTGCGCTGCTTGAACGCGGCGAGATCCTGCTCGCTCCACCAGTTCTTGAGATTTCCCTGCGCATCGAACTGCGCGCCCTGGTCGTCGAACCCGTGGCTGATCTCGTGACCGATGACGCTGCCCATTCCGCCGTAGTTGACGGCGTCGTCCGCTGTCGCCGAGAAGAACGGGGGCTGCAGTATTCCCGCCGGAAACACGATCTCGTTCATCGACGGGTTGTAATAGGCGTTCACCGTCGGAGGACTCATTCCCCATTCTGCGCGATCTACCGGCTTGCCAATCATCGCCAGATCCCGCGCGTTCTCGTACTCTGCTACGGCGATGACATTGCTGAGGAAAGGACCTTCGCGAATGATCAGCTTCGAGTAATCACGCCATTTGTCGGGATATCCGATCTTGTCGGCGAAGGCATCGAGCTTCACCAGCGCCTGTCGGCGGGTGACATCGCTCATCCAGGGAAGCCCCGTGATCCGCTCCCGGTATACCGCCTTGAGATTGCGCACCATCTCCAGAGCGCGCGCTTTCGCCGCGGGAGTGAAATTCTCCTTTACGTAGGCTTCGCCCAGCGCATCGCGAAGCCCGGAATCGGTGCTTCGCGTGCAGCGCTTGTAGCGCGGCAGCTGCTCGCGCGCGCCGGAAAGCGTGCGGCTGAACCGGAAATCCTCGTTCACGAAAGCCGAGCTGAGACGCGGGGCCGAGCTCTTGATCGTCTTCCAGCGGAGATACGCTTTCCAGTCGGCGAGGGGAACGCCGGTCAGCAGCGTATCGATCGCCATCAGGAAGCGTGGGTTCTGCACATCAACCGCGGGAATGCGCGCGTTGCCCACATTGGCGAAATAGCGGCTCCAGTTGAAGTTCGGAGTCATCGCCGCCAGCTGCGCCGGATTCCGGTAATTGTAGGTTGCAACCGGATCGCGAAGCTGCACGCGAGTCATGGAGGCGTTCGCCAGTCTGGACTCGAGCGCCATGACTTTCTTAGCATCAGAGGCGGCCTGCGATGACGATATCCCGCTCAGCTCAAACAGCCGCCGGATGTGATCGACGTAGTTGGTCTTGATGGTGGTCGACGCTGGGTCGGTCTTCGTGTAGTAGTCCCGGTCGGGAAGGCCGAGCCCGCCCTGATACGCGGCGGCAATGACCGACGTGCTGTTCTTTGCATCCTGTGTCGATCCGAAATTGAAGAGGAGGCCGACGCCCTCGCGATGCAGGCGCGCGATCTCTCGCTGAAGCTGCATCCGGTCACTGATGGCGTCGATCCTCGCGATGCGCGGCCGCAGCGGCGCTGCTCCGGCCCGCTCGGCGCCGGCCGAATCCATGCACGACGCGTAATAGGCGCCGAGCATTCGCACATTGCGATTCTGGCCGGCGGTGCTGCTCGATGCGGAGGCGAGAAGTTTCGTCAGAGCCTCCTGGTTTCTCTCTCCCAGCTCATCGAAGCTGCCCCACCGGGAATAGGCGGCGGGCAGCGGATTGCTGCGTATCCATCCGCCATTGGCGAACTGATTGAAGTCAACGCAGGCGTTCGCACTTCGGTCGATGTTGACCGGATCGAGCGGAACCGTCTGCCTGTAGGTCCCCTGTGCGCGTGCGGCCGATGAAGCCACCAGTACCGCCGCCACGATCGCGGATGCTCGTATCTTGCCACGCATGCCGATCAGCTCCGTTTGAGTGAAGATTTTCTCTTCTTTCGTTTCCTGGCGGGCTTCATGATGCTCCCGCGACACTTTGGTGAGCCGCACCTGCAGATGTAGAACTTCTCCAGCTCATCGTCGTTGTCGCCGGTGCGCTCGTACTGGTAGTCATAGGCAAGCTCCACGCCCGGCTGGATGTTCTTCAGAGCATAGATCCAGATCTGCTCGTCCTCGATCACCGCCTCGCAGTTGGGATCGCAGGAGTGGTTGATGAACCGGGCTTCATTCGATCTTGCCTTGCCGTCGATCACGGTGTCGCCATCGAGCGTGAAAAGGAAAGTATGATGCCGCGACATGCGCTCTTCATCATACCTGCGGTCCGCCTCGGCGTTAGTGATCCTGTCGCCGATGTACTCGATGATTCGCTGACCCGCGCGAAGCCGCCGCGTGGAAAACGCTCCGCGACCTTGGATCTTCGATTTTCTGATCTCGTAGGGCTTGAGGGAACCGTTTGGACCGAGCCGCTTGTTGCCGTTCTGCGACATTCTGCCTGCGATGAATTGTTGGATGTGTCCGGCAGTCGCCGAAAATGCGCCGTCGGCCTCGGGCGCTAGTCGGTCCCGCTCGGAAGAATCGTTCCTGTGCATTCTCCGAACCCGATACGCGGAGCGCCGGGTGCAACCAGGTACCCCCGCATGATGACTTCATCACCGTCCTCGAGAAATTTTCTTTGCTCTCCGGTCGGAAGCGCGATCGGGCGCGCACCCCGGCGCGTGAGCTCGAGCAGGCACCCCAGAGAATCTTCGGTTGGGCCGGACACCGTGCCGCTGGCCATGAGGTCGCCACTCCTCAGGTTGCATCCATTGCTCGAGTGATGCGCAACCATTTGCGCCACCGACCAGTACATCTCCGAGAAGGGAGCGCTGCTGAGCAACATCGGGGCCGATCCCTGCTCCGCCATCGCGGGTGAACGGAGATACACCTCGAGCGTGACGGCAAGACCGCCCGTCGCAGCGTCCCGGTCAGACCGCAGATACGGAAGTGGATCCGGATCGCCCGGCGGCCGCGCCGCGGCGGGCACACGGTACGGCGCTACGGCCTCCGCGGTGACGACCCAGGGTGACAGCGACGTTGCAAAGTTTTTTGCGAGGAACGGTCCGAGCGGCTGGTACTCCCATGCCTGGATGTCGCGCGCCGACCAGTCATTGACGAGGCAGAATCCGAAAATTGTGTCACTCGCCTCATCGATTGTGAGACTCTCTCCGATTGAAGTTCCCCTCCCGATGAAAAAGCCGAGCTCCGACTCGTAGTCGAGCATCTTCGATGAAGCGAATTCGGGAGTCGGTGCATCGGTGGATTTCGCCTGACCGCGCGGCCGCCGTACTGCCGTGCCGCTCGGCACCAGCGAAGAGGAGCGGCCGTGATAGCCGATGGGCACATACTTGTAGTTGGGCAAGAGCGGCTGGTCCGGGCGAAACATGCTGCCGACATTGGTAGCGTGGTGCACAGATGCGTAGAAGTCGGTGTAATCTCCGATTTCCGCCGGCAGCCACAGGCGGCAGTCGGAGAGCTTCCCGAGCACTGTTTTTCCGAGCCGTTTCGCTGCTTCGGCTTTTTCGCCAGTGCTCGAGAGCAGCTCGCTGGCGGCAGCGCGCAGCTCGGAGACATCCGCTGAAGGCAGCGACATCAGCTCGTTGAGCCGGGTGCTGTCGCATGCTTCCAGGGCGCGGGATTCCCGAATCAAACCGTGCCGGCCACACGCGCCAACGTCGAGCACGGAATCGCCGATCGCAATGCCGATTCGCTTCGAGCCGTCGCCCTGGCTGAAAACGCCGAAGGGAAGATTCTGGATCGGGAAATCGCCATCGGGAGCGTTAGCGGAACTCACCCAGCACCTGAGCCGTGGATCGTGGGTGTGGTTCATAGTCGCCGATCGTTGGTGTGATTCACAGCCGAGGATAGTGAGTGAACTTCACAGCGGCGGATCGTCCGTCTGGTTCACTGTTACAAAATGCCGAGCGCGCGGGCTTCGTCCACCGGCTCTCGAAAAGAGCAGGAGCCGAATGAGATCATCATCTGCCGCGCGCGGTGAAGGTGCTGGTCGTCCAGCGAATGATCGCGCCAGTGCGCCTCACCGGGTGCCAGAGATATCGCCGCGGGGTCAGTCTCGTCGAGCGCAGCGCACGCCGCTTCCGGCGAGGCCCTGGCGCAAAGCAGTGCGGTTGCCGTCAGAACGTTGACGTAGCCGTGCATCATTCCCCGCGGACTGTCTGCCCGGTATGTAAGAGGGTGATCCCCGCGGATCGCGTGGTGAAGCCCGGCCGTCGCCTTGAACGAGACGCCATTCTTGATACAGACGGCGAGAAACCGGCAAACATCCGCCGATGAAGGAATGGCGGCCGGCACAACACCACCCGTGCGAATCTTCGCGGCGGCGCGGGTCCTCGCCATCGATGCTATCACGACGTCCCGGTCCTCGATCGATGGCACTTCGAGAAAGAGCGTGAAACCGTTCTGGAAGATTTCTGCAGCGGCAAGCACCTCGGTGCTGGAACTGACGACTATCTCCACAGAGTCAATGATCGCGTGACCCAGTTGCGACTTATCCCAGTGCATGCAATTGAACTCGAGCGACGATTCCTTCACCTCCGCGAGGCCATCGTCTGCGATGACACTGATCCTCCAGGCATGCGCCGGCAATGGCTCGCCAGGAAGCGGCTGGGCGGAAAGCTCATGCAGCCGCGACGCGGGCACGACAAACCTGCCGAGCACGCATACGTCCGGGCCAGCGAGATATTCTGCGTAGTTGCCCATCGCGGTGGGCATGTCGAGGCTTGCAGGCGGAAACAGTCCCGCATAGTCGATCATTCCGCCGAGTAGTGCTGTTGTCGAGCTCATCACAGAATCTAGCGGCAGCGGCTGCTGTTACGACTAAGAGTCCAGATTGGGGCTCAGGGGCAGGAAGAGACGGAAGGTGGATCCATGGCCGGGCTCGCTCTCGACGGTGACATCGCCGGCCATGACGCGGGCGAGCTCCCGGCTGATGGCCAGCCCCAGACCGCTTCCTTCGGCGGTCCTCGTCAGACCAGCCGACAGCTGAACGAAGGGCTCGAAGATGATCTCCTGTTTCTCCCGATCGATTCCGGGACCTTCGTCGCCAACCTGAATCGCAACCAGGTGGTCGCGCACCTCGCATGACACTCTCACGGGGGCACCGCCACGGCTGAACTTCACCGCGTTCGACAACAGGTTCACCATTACCTGCTGCACACGATCCGCATCGGCCAC
>JALYOO010000016.1 GCA_030856845.1 Gemmatimonadota bacterium | reverse complement strand
CCGAAGCAACTGACCGCGATCAGGCGGCGCATGTGTTAGTCCATTTGAGGGAGACCTACAGTGCAATAGACGCGCACGGGACGCAAGGAAACGTTCTGAATCCACGTTCGGAACGGTGGCCGAGCGCGGATTCAGCGGGTCACGTCTGCGTTCAGATCACAGTATCTCGTAAATGAAATCGACAGGTCCATAGGAAACCTCACCAGGCAGGTCCGTCTCGAACGGAAATGGCAGGCCGCGGCCCGAACCCTTGACCACAGCAGCTATCCGCAAAGCTCGACCCTTCCGTAACCGGGGCAGTCACCCACAAGGGGTAACCCGCAACCGGATCCGTTATCCGTTCATCGACCTTTGCCCCGTCAACGCTGCCAGCGAGAGCACGATCAGCAGCAGCGAGATCGCATGTTGAATCGTGAATCTTCGATCGTGAGCACGCAGATCGCGAAGAGACGCGAGTATCAACCGGCCGCAGGAATAACCGCCGACCACAAACAGAAACAGCGCTCCCTGAAACGGCAGCCGTTGCCAGATCACCATCGACGAAACGAGCAGCATCGTTGCCCATCCCGCCTCGAGAAGCTGCGTCGGGACTCGCCTCTCCCATACGCCAGCGTGATTGGGCAGATACAAACTTCCCCATCCGGTAAATGGCCGACCCGAGCAGCACCCGTTCAACAGGCAGCCGAATCGGGTGAAGATCATGCCGACCAGCATCGTGAACGAGCCGATGTCCCAGAATGCACCGAACGGAAGTTCCAGCGCAGAAAGCAGTGGCACCGAAAGAGGCACACCGAGAACGAGTCCACCGTACTGCGCCATGCCTCCTTCGCTGAGATCCCAGATTCGCGCACGATCGCGGCGATAGACTTTCCAATGTGCGGCGACGTGCAACAGTCTGGCGCCCGCGAGGGAGGGAATGATCAGCGCGATGCTCGCGACATAGACGCGGAAAGCATCGAGGCCTGAGACGTGGGCGGCATAGTTTCCCGCCACGACTCCCGCAACGAGCCCGATGTAGAGCATCGCGGGATAGCTGTGAATCGGCCGGCCGCGCCAGTAAAAAAGAACGCGTCTCACGAGCTCACCAGGTCGTGTCGTTCTCGAAATCCGGAATTCGACCGGTGCACCTCGACCATTACATTGCTCCGCTGGTCAGGAACAGGACTGCAGCTCCCCGAGCGCGTGCCGGCTTACAGCCTTCGATGAGCCGCGGCGGATAATGTATGGGACCCGGAAGCTCATTTCAAACGCTCGCAGTACTCGTCCCTTGTGCTTGCGACGATGCGGTTCGAATTTCGTCCTGCGTCACGCTTTCCACGAACTTGCCACCACGACCGGGAGAAATCTCATGTCGATGCGCCGAGCCGGGATCGTGTCAGCCCTGACCGCGCTGATCGTTGCGTGCAACAGCGCACCCGTCACGATCACTCCGCCAAGAGTCGCTCAAGGTGGACGGGCCCTGTCTATCGCGGTGAGCCCTACCGACATCAGGAATCTGGTTGTCGCAACCGAAACCGGTGGTCTCTTCCGCACTTTCAATGGCGGAGAAAGCTGGCAACACCTGAATCTGCCGAACTATCAGACGGTAGACGTCTCGTTCGGATTGGATCCTCAAACACTGATCGCCACAACTCTGGCCCGATACCGCGCCATCAGCGATGGAGGTATCTGGCGCAGTACCGACGGGGGCGGAACATGGACGCAGCCGAGCGGCTGGGCGCCACCGCCAGGACTGAATTGTCCCAGCCGCCCAGGGGCTTACGCCATCTCGCGCGTTGGAAGCTCGCGGACGTTCTACGTCGGAACGGATTGCGGCTTAGCCATCAGCAACGACGACGGTGCAACATGGTCGAACATCGTCATCGATGCTGGTGGGGTCGCGGGCGATTCGGCGTGGGGCCGTATGCGTGCGGTCCTCGTACTGGGACCGCGAAGCGGACTCGCCGCCGGAGACCGTGGTCTGTGGCATCTCAACGCCGGGGGTGCATGGACAAAGGCCACTACCGATCCAACTTCCCCGAATGGCGTACCCGGAATCAATTCGCTCGCCGACCTGCCCGGGAGCGATTCGATTCCGCCCATTCTGAATCCCTCTCCAGCAATCGCTCCGCCTGTCTTTACCGGGCCTCCTGTCTTCATGCACGCCAGCGGAGCTCACGAGCTCTGGTTCAGCACAGACGGTGGTGCCAACTGGATCAAGGCGCAGGCGCCGGGGATCAACAACAGAGAGGCGCTAGTCCGCGTGTCACGCTCGCGACTCAGACGACGGGACATGTTCGAGGTGTACTACGGCGATGGCATGGTTCTCTATCGTCAGGCCGTACATGTCAGTCAACCCGGCGGGACGGGTGCGTGGACTGCACTCACGACCGATCACCAGGATCCGTCGGACGTGGCCTTCGATCACGACCGCCGTTCACCAATTCTCAAGGCGTCGGACGGAGGCGTTCATCGAACCAGCGACGCCGGTGACAGCTGGAATCTCACCGGCGGTGGATTCGGAGGATTCACAGCGCTTCAAATCAACGAGATCACCGGCCAGGCAGTGAGCGGCAGCGCGCCGCACATCGATTTGTACTACTCGACTCAGGACAATGACATCAAGGCGTCGCCCGACGGTGGCGCGACGTGGCCCGGCTCAGTCTGTTGCGAGGGAAATTCCATCCGCGTCGCGCCGGCGAGCGTGAATCATGAGGGCTCGCTGGTAACGGGCTACGGCTGCGGCGCATGCTTTCATTTCGTCGCCATGCCGCATTTCACGAGCAGCGTCGCGTGGCGAAACGCGCCTGCCGGTGGCCCGCAGCCTGGCACGTTGCCGCCATTCCTGATCGCGGGCGATGCATACATCCAGGGAGTCGCGAATACGGCGACCATGCCGCCGATGTTCGACTACTACCTGAGTCTGTCGGGCGGCGCAGCCTGGTCGAAAAGCTTCACGCTTCCATCCACTCCCAAAGGTCCGGCACTTTTTGCGGGGTCGCTCGCCAACCCGAACGTCTTCCAGGGTATACAGCGTCCGGGCAGTCTTCCGGATGGTGGAACGCGCTTTGGCATGATGCGGATTACCAATCTCGCCGTACAGCCGGTCGTTACGCGGATCGACAGCGCTGCCTCCGGGATAGCGGCCTTCGGCTCTCTTCGCACGCCCGCCGGCAGGTACATCGTACTCGGCGTCGATCCACGCAACCCGAACCATCTCATCGCCCCCGACGTCGAGACGAAAGAAATGAAGTTCTCCGCCGATCGTGGCGCAAACTGGTTCTCGCTGCCGCAGCTCACGAGCGCCGTCACCGGCAACGGCAAGTACCTGTTCCAGAGGGGGGAGCTGTCGCACGCCAGCGTGATTTCGTGGGATCCTTACGATTCGTGTCACATTCTCGTCGGCACCATCCAGAACGGAATCCACCGGTCGATCAACGGCGGAGTCAACTGGGCACAGATCGAGGGATCGACGGCAATCACTTACGTCAGCTCATTTCACTTTCCGCCGAGCGGAAATGTGTGGGTATCGAGCAACGGGCGGGGGCTGTGGAATCTGAAGCTCGACCGTAAGCAGGGCGGCAGTGGAAGGAAATGCGGATTCCCTGGACCACGTCGCACCGATCCGGCTCTCGATTCGATTGTCGCGATCGACCTTCTCGGCGCCGCCTCCGTGATGTCGCGAGGGCTCGCCGATCCCGCGATTTGCGCAACCTGCACGGTGGTCACCGTGCGAAACGGGTGGGTGACCGGGCTTCTTTTGTCGGGCGACAGCGTGGGCGGCATCGCGATCTCCGGCGGTACTATATCGAAGATTGACCGCGCGGGCCGGGAGATTCCACTCGGCATCCCGAACACCTACCGCGCCGGAGAGGGCCGGCTGGAAGGCAGGTTGAAAGGGCGATGGCTCACCGGAAATCGCCGGGTTCGCGCTCTCGTTCTCGACGGCGTTCGACTGAAGTCAGCACTGGCATCGAGAGGCGAGCTTCCCTTCACTCCCGCCCGTCAGCCAACTGTTGTCGCGCTTAACGCCGGCACAAGCGGAACGGCTCTTTCGGTCTCTGTCGGAGAAAGGATTCGCGTGATCGGGTC
This sequence comes from Gemmatimonadota bacterium, assembly GCA_030856845.1. Classification (GTDB taxonomy): domain Bacteria; phylum Gemmatimonadota; class Gemmatimonadetes; order Gemmatimonadales; family Gemmatimonadaceae; genus UBA4720. Next base: position 2,926 of record JALYOO010000016.1, on the reverse strand, counting down.
AGGCTTTCTCCCGACAGGGGGATCAGCTCAGCCTGCGCGGATACTGCTCGACGGCTTCGTTGTCGCCGAACGCATTCAGGTGAATGCTGACGGCTCGTTCTCGGTCGACGTTCCGGCGAGCCGGCCACCGGGCGAGATTGTCATTACCGTCGAGCAGCGCGATGGCCTGCGCCTCACTGTCGAGAAAACGACCTTCGAAATTGTGACGAAGGACGAAGACGTGAGAAAAACGCCTGTCAACCCGCGCGCCCGATAGTGCCGCTGTCGCCGGCCGTGCGATGAAACTCCGCAATCCCGGATGAATGGAAGAGTTTTCCAGTCATGACGCGATGTCGCTCGCGCAGCTGGTGCGTGACGGCCAGGTATCCGCCCGCGAGCTAGTAACAGCGTCCATCGAACGAATTGAGTCGCTGAATCCGCAGCTCAATGCAGTTGTCCACCGCATGTACGACGGTGCGCTCAGACAGGCCGACGCTCCACGCGGTGACGGACCCTTCGACGGCGTGCCTTTCATGCTCAAGGACCTGCTCTCGTGGTACGCCGGCGAGCCGATCACCAGTGGCAGCCGCCTGTTCAGGGGATGGATTCCTCCTCACGACACGGAGATGGTGCGCCGCTACCGGAAAGCAGGTGTGATCGTCGTCGGCAAGACCAACACGCCCGAGTTGGGATTGACACCGTACACAGAGCCGGAGCTTTTCGGACCGGCCAGGAATCCATGGGATCCCATGCTTTCAACTGGCGGTTCGTCGGGTGGTTCGGCCGCCGCCGTCGCGAGTGGAATGGTCCCATGGGCTGGCGGCGGTGACGGAGGAGGATCCATCCGCATTCCGGCTTCATGCTGCGGTATCTTCGGGCTCAAACCCACACGTGGCCGAACGCCTGTCGGGCCCGTGGCTGGCGAAGTATGGCAGGGCGCCGTCGTCGAGCATTGTCTCACTCGTTCGGTGCGCGACAGCGCCGCAATGCTCGATGCGGTCGCCGGGCCGGAGACGGGAGCGCCTTACCACACGGCGCCGCCCCTTCGCCCATTTCTGGAGGAAGTCACGACGGCGCCCGGACGACTGCGCGCAGCATTCACGAGCGCGCCAATGCTCGGACACACGGTCCACGCTGATTGCAAAGCCGCGCTAGGGGATGCCGTCCGTTTGATGGAGTCGCTCGGCCACGATGTGATCGAAGCTGAGCCTCCAATCGACCGGGAAGACTTCAATCGCGCGTTCCTGACCGTGGTTTGCGGAGAGGTTCGCGCAGATCTGCTTCAGGCCAGGACGTTGATCGGCCGAGCGGCTACACGACAGGACGTCGAGTACACGACGTGGGCACTGAGTCTCCTCGGCGCATCACTCTCCGCGGGGGCGTTCGTACGTGCCGAGCGTTACCTGCGCACTGCGGCGCGGCGCATCGGCGAGTTCTTCGAGACAGTCGACGTGCTCATTACCCCGACGATGTCAGTGCCGCCCTTTCCGATCGGATCGCTGCAGCCGCCGGCGCACGAGCGGGCGGTGCTGAGGATGCTCGGGCGCTTGAGGGCCGGCGGAATCCTGAAGCTGATGCGCGCACTCGAGCAGTCCGCCGACAAGATCTTCGACGCGATACCCTACACACCGCAGTTCAACGTTACAGGACAACCGGCGATGTCGGTGCCGCTTTACTGGAATGCTGCCAATCTGCCGATTGGCATTCACGTTGTGGGAAAATACGGCGACGAAGCAACGCTTTTCCGTCTGGCAGGCCAGCTCGAGACAGCGCGACCGTGGAAAGACCGGCGGCCGCCTATCTCGCGCTGATAGTGTCCTGGCAGTCATTCGCTGCCCGTCGTTGGAGTCTCCGGTCAGAATACTGACGCGACAGGATTTCCAGCACATACGAGAGCGCGCGCTAGAATCCCTGCCCGATTCTGCCGGTGAGCTTCCACGCACCCGCCCGATCGATCGGGCGGGCAACGCCCACCGATACCGCGCCGCTGAAGAAAGTCAGCATTACCTCCGCCGAAGCAATGATCCCGTCGGTCGGACGCGACAACAGCACAGCGAGCCCCGTTGCAGTGTCGGTAACCGAGCCGAGGCCGGCGACCGCTCGCAGCGCAGATGGTCCGGAGACTTCCGTCCATCCTCCGTGGATTCCGGCAGCAATTCCCGGTGCCAGGCCAGGCAGAATCAATCGGCTCGGAAGCCTCATCGGCGCGCGCAGGAAGGGAAGCGTGTAACCCGCGACAGTGCGCACAATCGCCGCACGATCTCCCGCGAATTCCTTGTAGCCGTAGGAGCTGAGGCCCTGCTCGCTGCCAATCTCGAACAGCGCCTGCGGTGCGGGTGCATTGATCAGCGTGCCTGCATCTGCCCGAGCGTAGACCTGGAACGGTCCAAGCTCACGGCGAGCCGCAGCGCGCATCTCCAGGCGTTGCCACCGAACGTCGCCGTCCGCTCTCTCGTAATGAACTTTCATGCCGATTCCGCGATCGACGAACATGCCGCTGACATGCGGATTCAGCTCCATCGACGCGACTGTGCGGAAGTAATTCCCTTCCCTGATGCCGCGGTTGGGGAGAAAGCCCCGGCCTTCCGCGACATATAATCCTCTCGAAACATTCTGACGTACTGCCCTGTCCGACGACGGTCCGATCTCGACGCGGGCCAGTGAGCGTCGGTGAACGCCCAGGGTGCGCGCAACTGACAGCGTGACATTTCGGCGATCCACATAATCAAAGTCGTCGACGCTGCCGAGCAGCGCGGGAATTGTTGCGCCCCATGCCAGCGGCGGCTGGAAATCGTTGGTGTGCGCGAGCGACCGCTCGATGCGTACGCCGGTGGTGGTTCTTCCCAGCGTCCGCTCGATACCGGCACCTCCTCGAATAGTTTCCTCGGCCCAAGCCCAACCCGCTGACCCTCGAACCGACAGGCCCGGTGCCCCATCGCGGAAAGCG
>JALYOO010000452.1 GCA_030856845.1 Gemmatimonadota bacterium | reverse complement strand
CTGTAGGGCAGTGTGCCGTATCGCTGCGGACGGTCGATGAAGCGCGGGAACTGACCATCCGCGAATCGAAGTCTGCCGCTAAGACCGTTCCGCAGGATGACGAACGATTGATTCTCCGCGCGGAATGCCACCGGTGCGAGCACTGCGGAGACCGGCCCCCATCGTGCGGAGACTCCAAGCTGAATGGTGCTGGTGAGACCCTTGCCGGTCCACGTGGCTCCGTCGTTGCCTCCGAATGGGTACGTCGTATTGATTGTGCCGACCCACGATGGCCGCACGTAGTCCCACTCGAATCCTTCGTGGGTTCTTCTGTCCAGCGCGTAGCGGGCGGCCCACGGGTGGTTGGCGGTAGAGGGCACGAGCGCGTCGATCTCGGGCGCTGAAAACCCGCGGATGCTCCACGGGTGGCTGGCCGAATCCTCTTCGGTCTGCAGGTATCGCAGATAGCTCTCAAGCTCGCTGCCCGCAAAGATCTCACTGCGTCCGCCGACAGATTGCGCCGCAATCGGTCTGCCAGTGATGGCAAGAAACAGGACGGCGGGTAGCAGTCGCGCGACTGCGCGGGGCAGGAACGCAGGCCTGATGACGCGCCGAAGGTGCGCAATCACCACTTCGGGACGCTCATTGTTCATCGGTCATTGTCGGTACGCAGGTTTGCAGGGCTACGGTGTCGCCGCTAGCTTAACGCGGTCACCGCTTGTTGGACGCGGGCTCCGGTGTACTGGCGCCAGTATACTTACTTTCGCGCTCAGCGCGGAGCAAGCGGGGCACCGATGTCACTTCTGTTACGTGACGCTTGTCAATCTACCTTTCTTCACTCCTCAATGCGTCATTTTCCTCGCCTACGGCTGTTGCCGGCCGCCGTCCTGCTCTTTTTCCCGGTCCAGCTGATCGGGGCACAAAGCGTCGAAAATCGGATGGCGATTACGGAACCATTGGCCCAGGCCGTCGTAACGGTGAGCGGCGATTCGGTCGATCGCCTCCGAATGTCGGAGCTGGACGGCACTGCGCGAACGGACGCGCTGATGCTTCGCTCGACCTCGTCGCTGACCGATCCCCGGCGGTCGGGATTGGCCCCGCGCAACTTTGCGCTGGTTTTTCCGATGATGCAGTTCGTCGCCAACAGTGCGCTTCCGTTCGGTCAGAACGACGGTGCCTTGTGGGCTGGAAAGGGAGCGAACGTTCGCGTGCTCGGCGGATTCACGGCGTCTTTCGGCCCCGTTCGCCTCGTGGTGATTCCAGAGCTGGCCTATTCGTCCAACAACAGGCTCTCGATCGATCCGACGGATGTTCGATTCGCGCGGCCCGTGCCTGCCTCGCGCAGCCGTTTCTCGTCGCCGTTCAATGTCTATCCGTACTCGATCGACATGCCGTGGCGATTCGGCGACCAGTCCATCAGCCGGATTTTTCCGGGGCAGTCGTCACTCACTCTGAGGGCGGGACCGGTCGAGGTCGGCGCGGCAACCGAGAACGAGTGGTGGGGCCCGGCGATAAGAAACGCAATCGTCATGAGCGACAACGCGCCGGGATTTCCGCACGCTTTTCTTCGCACCAGCAGACCGCTGAGCACTCCGCTCGGGCGATTCGATGCTCGCTGGATCGTCGGTGGAATTCACGAGTCCGATTTTTTCAACAACAGCATCGCGGACGATGTCAGATCGCTCAGCGCGATCGCTCTCGCCTGGAAGCAGAGTGCATCCTCCGGCCTTACACTCGGCTTCACACGTTCGGTGTTCTCGCCTGTCGATGGCTACAGCGATGTAGCCGGAAGCACCTTCGACGCCTTCAGGAATACGGGACATCCGAATGCGCGGGCGCTGACCGACTCAACCGTGATACCGGGCCCGGACCAGATATTCTCGCTGTTTGCGCGCATGGCGCTTCCGCGGTACGGACTGGAGAGCTATGTCGAATGGGGACGTGCGGATTTCCCGGTGTCGCCCCGGGATCTGCTAGAGCAGCCCAATCATTCCCGAGGATACACCGCCGGACTGCAGTGGGTACGCGCGTTCGGCGAATCGCGTATCCGATTGCAGGGTGAGCTGACGAGCGTGGAGCAGAGCTCGACCTTCCGCTTTCGACCGATCGGATCGTTCTACACGAGTCGCGCGGTGTCACAGGGCTATACCAACGAAGGTCAGCTGATCGGGGCTGGCATCGGACCGGGCTCGTCCGGGGGATGGCTCGCCGGCGACTATTTTCGCGGTGGATGGCAGTTCGGGGTCAACATTGGCCGGACGCGTTTCAACAACGACGCCTTCTTTCTCCAGCCGTACGCCAACCGGTGCGGTCATGACGTGACTGTGTATCCCGGAGTTCGGTCGAGCTACTCGAATCGATACTTCCGCCTCGGCGTGGACTTCGCGGCGGCGAGCAGGTACAACACTTTCTTCCAGAACAAGGCATCGTGCGATTCGGGAGGCGAGGGAAGCGACCGCTCCAATAAATACCTGTCGATAAGTTTGGGAACGTTCGGCTGGTAGCAGCGTCTTATTGTGGAAGAGTCAGTCCTGGTGCTGACAGCTCCTAGGCAACGACCGCGCGCCGTTCGACAACGCGGTCCGCGCCCGGTGGTGGTGCAACCGGCAGTGGCGCGCTTCGGTCGATAACGCGAAGCAGCATGTCGTCCGCCCCCAGCGCCACCGAGATACGTCGAACTCCCTCGAGCGCAGCCGCTCGATCGACGGCACTGAGCGCGGTGAGCCTCACTACTGAGAGGTCACGCGAGATACTCGGCCGAGCGTCCACATAGAGCAGTCCGAGGCGCGATTTCCACGGGCGGATGACCTGGTTGTAGCGAAGGTCGGGATCGTCACTGCCGCGCAGGATCTCACCCTCGTCAGAGAATACAATCGAGGCGAGATCGGTGATTCCGGGCCGCGCTTCCAACAGACGTTTTTCGTCGGCGGTGTAGAGAGCCGTTTCGCGAGCGACATTCGGACGGGGCCCGACGAGAGACATGTCGCCGCGAAGGACGTTCCACAGCTGCGGCACCTCGTCCAGCTTGAATCGCCGGATAAACCTCCCGAGCGCTGTGATTCGCGGATCATCGCCCGCCGTTGAATCGACGCCGGAGATATCGGCGCGAACGACCATCGATCGAAGTTTGACCATTCGGAATGAGCGGCCCCCGCGGCCAGTGCGGTCTGCAATGTAGAACGGCGAGTGGTAGTCCTGGAGGTAGATCGCCACCGCGAGAACCACCAGCAAGGGTGCGAGCAGCACAAGACCGGCCAGCGACGCCGCAATATCCAGCAGCCGCTTCATTCGAAGGTTTCTTGCTGTGCTCCCACGAGCGCGAGCCCGCGCTGAACGATGTAGTCCACCGTCGGATAATAGCTGCGCTCGAGAGGGTTGCTTGTGGGAGCAGGGGCATCAGGTAGCGTCACCCTTCGCGGCGACGCACGCATCACCCGGGGGTCCACTGCCTCGACGATGGACGCGATCACCTCGGCAGCCATTCCGCAGCTGCGCCAGTCACCATCCACTGCCAGCACTCGCCCTGTTTTCTTCGCTGACTTGATGAACAGCGTCGCGTCGAGCGGATTCAGCACGCGGATGTCTACCACGTCGCATTCGATACCGTTGGCGCTGAGCCGCGCGGCCGCTTCGCGGCAGAGATGAGCGCTGTAGCTGCAGCCCACCAGGGTCAGGTCCTGTCCCGTTCGGGTGAGGCGCGGACCTTCCTGCGCGAGGTTTCTTTCCTCGATCGGTGGCAGCACCTCCTCGAGCCCGTACAGCCATCGGTCATCGAGATACAACACCGGATCGTCGGACAGCACGCTGGCGATCAGCAGATCGCGCGCATCGGTTGGAGTGGACGGCATCACTACGCGCAGTCCGGGAATATGCGCAAACCAGGATTGCAGAGACTGCGAATGCTGTGCTCCCTGTTCTCCGCCGCGATTGATGATTGCCCTGACCGTGATTGGCGCCGACACCTGTCCGCCGAACATCGAGCGCCACTTGGCCGCCTGCGTGACGAGCTGATCCACCGCCAGCAGCATGAAATCGACACGCGGATGAATGACCACCGGGCGATATCCGCAGAGCGCCGCGCCGAGAGCAGCGCCGGTACAGCCGAGCTCGGAAACAGGAGTGTCTATGACTCGCTCACGTCCGAACTGACTGTCGAGATCCGTCATCGAGTTGCCTACGTACCACGGGCTCCACAGTCCCTGGCCGATGGTGAACACCGACGGGTGGTTGGCGAGCAGGTATTCGAATCCATCCCGGATGGCAGCTCCATATCCGGTGGTGGTGGGAGTTGGCCTCACTGCCTGCGCGCCATTCCGCCGCTGTAGACGCGGCTGAGAAGGGCTTTTGCCGGCGGATAGCCATCGTGTGTCGCGGTTGCCCACGCTTCTTCTACAACGCTGTGGGCCTCGGTCCAGAAGCCCTTCAGCTGCTGCCGGTCAATGGCGCCAATCGAATCGAGCGCCACGGCCAGCCGGCTGATAGGGTCGCGAAGCTTCCACGCGGTGAGGTCATCCTTGCGCTTCACGCCGACGTCTTCGTCTTCGCGGTGCCCGACGTGCCCGCGCCACCGGTAGGTGACGAGCTCGAGGAATCGCGGACCATTGCCCGCCCGGATCGATTCCACCGCCTCCTTAGTCACTGAGCGGACGGCCGCGAGGTCGTTGCCGTCGGCGCGCGCCCACTCGATGCGGTGAGCCTCCGCGTATCTGCACACCGATGTGTCAGGCTGGCGGAGATTGATATGCAGATGGCTCGAGAAGAAGTTGTTCTCGCAGACAAACAGAACCGGTGTGTTCATCACCGCCGCGAGGTTCATCGATTCGTGAAACGCTCCCTCCTCGGTCGCTCCGTCGCCGAAGAAAGACACGGCCATGTCACCTCTGCCATCCATCTTCGCCGCGATGCCCGCGCCAACCGCGATGGGAATCGTAGCACCGACGATAGGCACCGTTCCGAAGAGTCCGTTCGGGATGTCGATGAGGTGCATGGACCCCCCCATGCCACGGGACACTCCCGTATCCTTGCCCTGCACCTCGGCCAGCAGGCCGTGAGGAGAGCCGCCGAGCGCGAGAAAGTGACCGTGCGACCGGTGCGCCCCGAACACGCGGTCACCGGGCCGAACGTAGCTCGCGACGCCGACGGCCGGCGCCTCCTGTCCGATGGCCAGGTGGCACGGGCATTTCACGACACCCTGCGAAACCATGTCCCCGATTTTTTCTTCGACGACACGAATGAGGATCATCCGGTGCAGCCCCGACAGAAATGCCTCGGTGTCCTGCGGGTCGATCGAAATGGGCTCGTGATATCGGTCGGCGTCGGCCAGATGGCCGAGCGACGCGGCTTCTCCGCTGGATCTCCCGATGACGCTAGCCGACATAGAATCTCTGGATAGCATCGCAGATGTATCGCGTTTCGTCGTCGGTGAGCGAAGTGTTCATGGGAAGCAGGAAACACCGGGTGAACAACCGGTCAGTGTACGGCAGATG
>JALYOO010000438.1 GCA_030856845.1 Gemmatimonadota bacterium | reverse complement strand
TTCACGTCGAACCCGTCAAAGTCCGGATCGGCCAGCGCCCGAACCATCTGCCTCATTCGATCGGAGCGGTAGTTGAAGCAGATCACTGAATCGCCGTCTCGCATCGGGGCGAGTGCGGCCCCGTCCTGCACGATCGTCACGGGGTGAATGAACTCGTCAGTGATGCCGGCGTCGTAAGCCGCAAGTATTGCCTCTCGCGGTCCAGGCGTTCGAGGGCCGGCTCCGTCCACTATCGCTCGATACGCCAGCTCTGTTCGATTCCATCTGCGATCGCGATCCATCGCGTAGTATCGGCCCGAGACGCTCGCCACACGCACATCGTTCGCCGATGCAACCGCGTCTCCGGCAGGGGCCGCGTCGGCATACGCAAGCATGGCGTCCATATAGCTCAGCCCCGATTTCGGAAGCGTGTCGCGTCCATCCATGAAGGCGTGAATGGCAACACGCGGCACCCCCTCATGGCGCGCGAGATCGACCAGCGCATACAGGTGCTCATCGATGGCGTGTACGCCGCCGTCGCCGACAAGTCCCAGCAGATGCAGCGTTCCGCCGGTGGCAGTTGCCCGGCGACAGGCGTCGACGAGGGCAGGAATCGCGAAGAAGCTCCCATCGCGGATGCTTGCGGAGATTCGCACGAGGTCCTGCATCACAACGCGGCCTGCGCCGAGGTTGAGGTGGCCTACCTCGCTGTTGCCTATCTGCCCTTCAGGCAGTCCAACGCGCAGCCCCGATGCCTCGAGAAGTGTACGGCCAGGATGACGCCAGATGGAGTCCCATGCCGGCGTATCGGCGAGCGCGATTGCGTTTCCTTCCGTCGCTTCACGATATCCCCAGCCGTCCAGAACGATGAGCGCGACCGGTCTCGACCTGTCGGAGGCCATTGTTTGCTCACTATGTGTAGGAGTGTACGTTAGATACCGGCCAGGCCGGGCAGCGCCTAATGTATCCCCGCAAAAAAGCCCAATCCAGCGAATGCGTTCTCCCTTCATCATGACTTTTCTCGTGTTCGGTGGAAGTCTCGCCGCACAGCAGAACGATCCGCACACCGCTACACGACCGACTGTAGTTCGCGCGGCGCCGGCGACCGGGTCGACGCCGACACAACCCCTCGGTCAGATTGCCCGGGGCGCCACCGTCGACGTCGTTGCCCGCGAGCGGGACTGGGTGCGGGTACGCTTGGAGGGGTGGGTCCGTGAGGCGGATCTCGTGGTGAGCGACAGCACGTTGCGTCCGCTCAGCGCGGCCGATATCCGCAGTGATCCAGCAGCTGCGGCGGGCAAGCTGGTGCGCTGGGAGGTCGAAGCCGTGTCACTTCAGACCGCTGATCCGCTCCGCACCGGCCTGCAGAATGGAGAGCAGTATCTTCTTGCGCTCGGGCCCGGAGCGGAGAAAAGTCTCGTGTACATCGCAGTCCCGGCATCACTGCTGTCGAGCGTACGGAGCCTCCCCGCGCTCGCCCCGGTGACGGTGACGGCGCGAGTGCGCAACGGCCGGAGCGAGCCCGCCGGCGTGCCGATCCTCGACCTTCAAAGCCTTACCCGACACTGATGCAACTTCACAAGGGTGGTTCAGAAGAAGTTCAGCCTGACCCGGATCATGGGCGTCGCGATCCTTCCAAAGAGGCGCGGGGCGACCGGCGTCGTGGCGGGTGGCGCGACTTCCGCCGTGCTTATCCAGGCTTCGTGCTCACTCTGGTTCTCGCGCTGATCGCAATGATCGCGCTGGATGGGCTTCTCATCTATAAGCGCGGGCAATACGAAGCCGAAGCTGCGCGGCTGCGCGCAAACATGACGGAGACCGAACGCTCGAAGACCGACGCCATCATCGCCTCCGAAGAGAACAAGACGCGCATCGCCCTCGAGCTCGCACGGAGACAGGCGAAAATCGAGAAGACTCTCCACCTCTCAGTCGCGGTGGACAGCGGGAGGATTTACCTCGAGCGCGAGGGCGCGGTGCTGCGCGAGATCCCGGCCGCGTTCGGACCTGAAGCGACGCTGAGCAACGGCACCGACTCGATACCTATCGTCATACCACGGGGACAACGCACAGTGGCGCAGGTCTCGCCGCAGGGTATCACACTCGACGGGGGGACCATCATCTCGTCGACGAAAGCCGATGTGCTCGCCAACGATTCGACCCCGATACCGCCGGGCTCCGTACGCATCCGCGAGTCCGATCTGGAAGCGATACTGCCGAACCTCAGTGCCGGTACCCGGGTATACTTCTACTGACCCGCGTGCCGCTCATACATTCGAGGTAGTCTCATGGGAATGGTCAACTCGCCGACGCATGGCGGAAAGTGGGTCTGGGGAACTCTGCTGGCGTTTACGCTCGCTACTGCCGCGAGCGCGATGCTGGTGACGCAGACGGCGGCGGTGCGTTATCAGCGCGACGTCAACCGCATGGTGTTCAACGACAACCTCGGCGTCCTCGAGGAAGTGAAGGGTAAGCTCGGCACCACCGCTGACAGCCTTCGCCAGTTGATGGCCGTGAGCGCAGTGGTTCCCCCTGATCGTGGTTACATCGTCGTCAGCATCGAAGAGCGGCAGATCTGGTACAAGCGCGGCAATGAGACGCTGTTCAATACGCAGGTGGCCACGGGTAGCGGGAAGACCCTCGTGAGCGGCGGTGGAGGAAAGCAGTGGAAATTCGAAACACCGCGTGGGCGGCTGATGGTGCAGGCCAAGGAGATCGATCCGGCGTGGGTGCCGCCCGACTGGCATTTTCAGGAACAGGCTAACAAGCGAGGGTTGGGTCTGGTTCGCATGTCGCGCGGAATGTCGATCCCCGCCTCCGACGGATCGGTCGTGAAAGTCAGCGGCTCTGAAGTCGTAAAGCGCCATTCGAATGGAACCGAAGAGCCGCTCGAGGCCACCGATGGAAGAGAGATTGTGGTCAACGGGAACATCATCATTCCGCCCTTCGGCACCAATCAGCGGCGGTACAAAGGCGTACTCGGCACCCGGCGTCTGGTGCTTGGCGACGGGTATGCCCTGCATGGAACGAACAAACCGGAAACGATTGGACAGGCTGTCAGTCATGGTTGCGTACGGCTGCGCAACGAGGATATCGAAAAGCTGTACGAGATGGTTCCGGTTGGAACGCCGGTCTATATATATTGACACCCGCTAGCGCGGCGCTTCTGGCCGCTGCACACTAAGGTTGTGAACATGGAGTCGACGATCCCCGACCGGCGCCGAGAGGCGCCGGCCGAGTCTATATACAGGCACCGGCGGCCGGCGATGCTGGTGACGCTTGTGCTGGCGGTGATGGCTGTCATGGGGGCGATGCAGTTCCGCGATCCCGGGACTGCTTTCGGCGCGCGGCCGTTTGGCACTTTCCTGGCGCGCAGTCTCCCGGGGGCTCAACCGTCTGCTTCCGCATTTGGGCCGAGCGGTGAGGTACTGCTGAGGTTCGCGATGCCGGGCGAGGTGGTTCAGTATCCCCTCGATGTGCACGGTGACCCGACGGCGCTTCAGTACAGCTGGGTTCGCGCAGGCGATACGATACCTGCGGGACCCTCTCTTCCGCTTGTCGGCGCGGCGGTGAAAGCGCCGTCGCGTCCCGGCTTCTACGAGCTGGAGCTGGGTCGCGAAGGCAAGCGACGCATCGTGCAGGGGCTGACACTCGCCGTGCTCGTTCCCTTCGACAAGAAGCAGGGAACGATGCTGAACGGATATCGGATTGGCACCTATCTCGCCGAGAGGATCGCCGGCAACCAGGATCCGCCGGACGGATTTCTCGAGATAACGCAACGCGATGTGGACATCCGTATCAGCAAGCATTTGCGCATCTCTGATTTTCTCACTCACGACAACCAGCAGACCTGGCCGCGATATGTCGCGATCAATCCGCTCCTTCTGGACAAGATCGAGCTCGTGATCTCGGAGATCACGCGCTGGCACGGATCAGAGGCGCGCGTCAATCTTGCTCTCGACGTGAAATCCGGTTTTCGTGCGCCGGACTACAATCGGCAGGTACGGCGGGCGGCGAAAGACAGCCAGCACCAGTATGGCGACGCGGCCGATGTGGCGATCGACGCGAACGGCGACGGACAGTTCAGTGCGATGGATAGCCGCATGGTTGGGCTGGCGGTGGAGATCGTGGAACTGAAGCACCCTCACCTCGTAGGGGGACTGGGCATCTATACGAGCGGGCACACCCGTACGACCTACGTGCACATCGATGCGCGCGGCAAGCGAGCGCGCTGGCGCGGCTGAGGGACAACGCGAGGAGGATCTGATGAACGACATTCTGCGTGACCGACTGATGCGGAAGCTGGACATGCTTCCGGACGACAAGCTGAGTCAGGTGCTGGATTACATCGATTTTCTGGAGACGAAGTACGCTCCGCGTGTGGCGCCCGCGTCGAATCCGCTGAGGTCGATCGCGGAAGGTGTCGAGCAGACGTTCCGCGCGGGGAAAGTCGGAGCAAGCGCGATCTCCGGCGGGTTGAACATCATGAACAAAGCGGTTGGCGCGATCAGCGAGGTCGCGGCCGCTGGCAAGTCTGTTGCAAGTGGGATCATGGACGCCGCGTCGGGCGGCACGACAGCGGCCCAGCATCCTGCTCCGCCACCCCGCGGCGGTCCGCACGAGCTGGGGAGCCAGTTACCACATCCTCCGGGAGAACAGGGCCAGTGACAACACCGAAACCACGCAGCACGCCGGGCGGCAGACGAACGAGGACCGTACCGGGGGAGGTCAATGTTTCGGGCGCGCCGCGCACCGGCGCGAAGCGAACGGTGCTGGGCACAATCGGCGAGCTGCCAAACTTCCTGCGCCTGCTCTACGGGCTGCTCACCGATAGCAAGGTGGCGAGCGTGGACAAGCTCGTAGTTGCGGGAGCGATCGCGTACATCCTGTTGCCCGTCGACATCATCCCCGACTTTATCCCGTTCCTCGGGGAAGTCGACGATGTCTTCCTGTTGATCCTGGCTCTTCAGAGACTCATTACCAATGCGGGACGCGCCGTGGTGCAGAAGTACTGGGCGGGCGATCCAGCCGAGCTCGGCGCGATGAACCTCGAGCGTATCCTGGCGGCGTGCGCGTTCTTCCTGCCGCGGCGGATGCGGAGAAGACTGAAGACGATCGGCCGGATGTAGCCAGCCTTTGAAACCGGTAACCGATAACCCGTCACTGGAAACCCGTCACCGAAGCAGTAACCGGTAACCGGTAACCGGTAACGGCCCCGGTTTCGCGTTACCGGTTTCCGGTTTCGAGTTTCCCGGGTACGGACCGGCCACATGGGTGAGCTTGAAACCGGTACATAGGTGAGCTTGGAGCTTGAAGGCACCACATTCGGGCATCTACCGGGAGGTGTCCGTGCCGTGGCGAGAGAGCTCACTCATGTCGGA
>JALYOO010000437.1 GCA_030856845.1 Gemmatimonadota bacterium | reverse complement strand
TCCGACATGAGTGAGCTCTCTCGCCACGGCACGGACACCTCCCGGTAGATGCCCGAATGTGGTGCCTTCAAGCTCCAAGCTCACCTATGTACCGGTTTCAAGCTCACCCATGTGGCCGGTCCGTACCGCGCGTAATCGAAACGGGTAACGCACAACCCGTAACGGGGAAGCCGTAACCGAAGCCGTAACCGGTAACCGCAGACTTAGCCCTGTCGTCTCGCGTGCAGCCCTTAACGCAGCAGTCACGACACGACACGACGCGACACCGCCGCACGAAGAATGGTCTCCGCAACGCGCCCCCTCAATCGGCGCCCTTCTTGCCGACTCAATGACCATGCGCACCCGTCTCGCGATAGCTGTCATCGGCGCGTTTCTCGTATTTACCGGAATGGCCGGAACTGTCTTCGGATGGTACGGCTACCGCGTGTACACAGAGCTGAGTCCGGGCTCCTGGCGTTCCCCTACCGAGATTGTGGATCGCAATGGCCGGACACTTGTGTCTCTCTACGGCAGCGAGTGGAGAGTTGCGGAACCGGTCACGCTGGCCGAGCTCCCCGAGCATGTTCCGGATGCGTTTCTCGCGGCGGAGGATGCGCGTTTCAGATCCCACCTGGGCGTAGATCCGATTGGTATCGGTCGCGCCGCCGTTTCGAATGTGCGCGCCGGAGGAGTGGCGGAAGGCGGAAGCACAATCACACAACAGCTGGCTAAGACCCGGTTTCTCACCGCCGAAAGAACTCTTACGCGCAAGGCGATCGAGGCGGGGCTCGCTGTCATGATCGAGCTACGACTGTCGAAGGACGAGATACTGGAAGCGTACCTCAACGAGGTCTATCTCGGGCACCGGGACGGCCGCGAAGTTCGCGGCCTCGGCGAAGCGGCGAGACTGTATTTCGCAAAGACGGCGGCCGGGCTCACTGCGGCCGAGGCGGCGCTCATCGCCGGGATGATCCGTGCGCCGAACCGCGATAATCCCGACGAGCGGTCGCGTATCGCAAGGCAACGGCGTGACGCCGTTCTCGGAGTGATGCGGGACAAGGAATGGATAAGAGCGGACGAGCACGCCACGGCAATCGCGGCGGATGCGGAGTTCAGTCCGGGAGCCCGGCGTTTGAGGCCTCATCCATATCTCATCGCTGCCTTGCGGCAGGAGTTCGTCGACCGCCTTGGCGAACGACGTCTGCGCAGTGACGGCCTTCGTATCGTCACCACGGTCGATAGGGGGATGCAGGTTGCGGCTGAAGCGGCGGTAGTGCGCGGGACACAGCGCCTCCGCTCCGGACACCGCTGGCTGCGGCGAAAAAAACCGCTTCAGGCCGCAATCCTCAGCATCGAGCCGGCGACCGGCGGTGTTCGCGCACTGGTCGGTGGCTCTGATTTTCGCAGATCGCAGTTCGACCGCGCGCGGCGCATGCGGCGCCAGCCGGGCTCCGCCGCGAAGCCGTTCGCCTACGCGGCCGCGATTCAGACTCGATCCATCACGCCGTCCACCATCGTGCAGGATCAGCCCGTCCAGATACGTCTCGCCAGCAACAGAACGTGGCAGCCAAGAAATTACGACCAGCAGTTCCGCGGCCCGGTCACTGTTCGCGAAGCGTTCGAGAAGTCACTGAACATCCCGGCTGTCGTTGCATACGTCGTTCATTCGCTCATGCGCGGAGTTGTGCAGCGGGGAACCGCGGCGAGCCTCAATCCGGCCGGACTCGGCCACATCGCTGGAAAGACCGGTACGACCAACAACTACCGCGATGCATGGTTCGTGGGCTACGCAACCGATCTTCTCACCGCCGTGTGGATTGGATTCGACGATGGAACCCCGTCGCGCATGTCGTCGGGTGAAGCGGCCGTTCCCATCTGGGCGGATTTCATGAAGCGCGCGCCCCATTCACGCGCCGAAGTTTCGCCTCCGCCAGGAGTGACTGTCGTGGAGGTCGAGGCTGCAAGCGGCCGGCTGATGCAGCCGGGTTGCGGGCCCGCGGTGCGCGAGGTTTTTCTTCGGGGAACCGAGCCGCGTGAACGATGCGGCGGCTTGTACGACGGCACGATGGTGATGCTCGACTTCGCCGAGCCGGCGATGCTCAGCGAAGAGCAGATGGCGGAATGGTCGCGGGATTCACTGTCGATGCGAGACGTGCAGATCGTCAATGATCCCGACGAAGTGGAAGTGTCGGAGGAAGGTGACAGTCTGTCACGTGCGGAGGGCCAGGAACCAGTCGAAGTGGAAAGCGAGGTCGAGGAAGGAACGCCGCCCCAGGTGCAGCAGCAGCTTCCCGAACGCCCGCGAACAACTCCGCCCCAACCCGTCTTACCACCGCGAGTTGATTCAACGGAGGCTCCGCCGGTCTTGCCGTCGCCGCCACCTGAGCCACCCTCGCGGGTCCCACCGCCGCCACGACCACCTCCTTCTGCGCCAGTGACGCGCGATTCCGTGCTGGCACTACTTACCGGCAACGAATAAGCTTTCGCCAGACAGGTTGTAACCGACAGGGCTGCCGCGACCATATCGATCATTCCATTGGCAACCGATTGACGAACAGATTCGACGGCGCGAAAGCGGCCACCGACGGCGTGTTCTTCGGATGACAACGGGTCGCCAGGACAATGCGGTGCCGGCAGAGTTCGCCGAATTCGCGATCGCGATCTCGGGTCACTACGAGCTGCAGCGAGAGGTTGGTCGCGGAGGCATGGGTGTCGTCTTCCTGGCCAGAGACCTTCGGCTCGACAGACCGGTGGCGATCAAGCTGCTCCTTCCATATCTCGCCAATGACGAGAGTGTCAGGGAGCGTTTTCTGCGCGAAGCCCGCACCGCGGCGTCGTTCGCGCATCCCAACGTCGTGCCGATTCACCGGGCGGACGAAATAGCGGGTCGCGCATTCTTCGTCATGGGGTTCGTAGACGGTGACTCGCTCGCCGCGCACGTGCGAAAACGCGGACCATTGCCGGCGATGGAAGTGGCGGGATATCTGGAGGACGTTGCGAGTGCGCTGCATGTCGCTCACCTGCGTGGTGTCGTCCATCGGGACGTGAAGGCAGAGAACATCCTGATCGAGGAGTCGTCGGGAAGAGCGATGGTCACGGACTTCGGGATAGCGAGGATCGCGCAGGCCGCTCCGCTCACTGCAACTGGATCCGTGCTGGGTACAGTTCACTACATGAGTCCGGAGCAGGTGCTCGGCGAAGTAGCCGACGCGCGAAGCGATATCTACTCGTTGGGAATTGCAGCCTATTACGCCATCAGCGGGAAATTCCCGTTCGACCACGAGTCGGCCTCGGCGATTGTCGTCGCGCATGTTACGGGAACACCAAGGCCGCTGCAGGAAGTCGCGCCCGAGGTGCCCTATCAGCTTGCGGCAATCATCAACAGGTGTCTGCAAAAGGATCCGGCGAGCCGGTTCGGATCGGGAGCCGCGCTGAAGCGCGCAATCCAGGATCTCGACCCGGCAGAGGATGACTGGCCGGATTCTGATGCGCGAGAGCTTCCGTCGCTGGAGCACGATCAGCCCCCGGCAATCTTTTCGGAAACTCAGGCGCAGGTGGTGTGGGATCGCGCAGCGCGAATGCAGGCACATCTCGACCCAGGGGCGCCGGCGCCGCCGCGCGACACGCCGGTGTCGGAGACCTCGGGATATCGCGCCGACGTGGTGCGCGAATCGGCGCGCGAGGCTGGAATCGGGACTGGTTATGTGGACAAGGCGCTCTCTGACGCGGCGCTTGCCGCTAGAACCCTCGCGCTGCGTAGTGATTCCGCCCTCGCGCGCGCGCACCCAGGAGGGGGCGTTCGGGAGTCAGCGGCCGGAGCATCTGTCTGGGCTGGCGAGACAAAGCTGCTGGATTTTGAAACGGTTCTGGACGGTGAGCTGCCCGAGCGCGACTTCGATACTGTCATCGAGACGGTACGCCGGGCGCTCGGCGACGTGGGAGTGGTGAGCGGCGTCGGACGCTCGATGTCGTGGAG
>JALYOO010000423.1 GCA_030856845.1 Gemmatimonadota bacterium | reverse complement strand
GGTCTCTGCCGGGCGGACACTATCAGTGCCTTGATGATCTTCTCTGCTGACTGCTGCGCGTAAAAGCAGATCTCGTCGCTCCAGTCCTCGAGCTCATCGTCGAGATGATGCCGGGCGTGCATCAGGTCCCTGCGCGCGAAGCGCAACCACGACTCGAGTGAGTCGGGTGGAGTATGGCGCGGCTCACGAACGCGTCGAGCGTCCGCTCTGGAAGGCTCGGTGATCGAATACAGAAGCTGCCCCTCGCGGGCGACATCCCAATCGATCGTCCCGGGGTCGTCCTGTTTCAGCTCGAGCTGGCCGGGTGACCGGAGGTGAAGCTGGACCTCGGTGTCGGGGAAATCATCGAGCGAAGTCACGTGGTCACCGGTGATGCTCACTCCTTCCGGAAGCCTCTCGATCTCGAGCAGCAGGTCGTAGTCGCTGTCGGAGCGGAAGTCACCCCGTGCCCGCGAACCGAAAAGAAAGATTCGGATCGGGTGAAACCTCGTAACCAGAAGTGCGACGATCTGGTCGAGTATTCCGGGATTGGCGGCTGATGACTGTATCATCCCTTCGATATCGTTTCGCCGATCTTCTTCACTACCATCAGCTCGTTTCCGCGAGTGTCGATTACCTTCACCGCGATCTTCGTGTCGAGCTGTGCCTCGAATGGCGCGCTGACCGTGCCGTTGAGGTGATCCCACACTGATTCATCGTAACCCGCGCGGAGGGCTTTCTTGAGGTTTTCCCACGCGCCCGTCCGGGGAAAGAATGCCTGTGACACGTGGAACGAGAGCTCGTTGTAATCGGTGTCGAGGAACCACGCTGGAACGTCGTGGCCTTCGACCGATTCTGCATCCATCGTCGCGGGATTGAATGTGTCGAGCCCGAGAAGCGACACGAAGTATTTCTCGGGATCGTCACTTTCGCGCCGCTCGGCCTTCTCGATTCTGATCTCGGGGAGTCCGCAGACCGAGAAGATCTGGCTCGAGCGCATCGTCTTGAGCAGGTCGCCCATGAGGATGTCTGGTGTCGCGGCTACGTACGTCGCGCCGATTCCCATCGCGCTCTCGGCGTTGTCGATCATCTCCCGAGCATTGGGCTGGATGGCGAAGCCGATGATGAACAGGTGCGAGTAGTTTCGTGCGTTCGCTTCTTTTCCGGCATTGAAGACGAGCTTTTCGCTGACTGCGCCGTTCTCCGGTCCGAACACGATCGCGACCGGTTTTCCGGAGAGACCAAGTCGATCGCCGCGTTTTTCCTCTGCTTCGTCGACTACGTCCCCGAGTGTCGCACCGGGGAGCAAGCCTGCGTCGACCATCGCCTCGGCCGAGATGGACATCGATTTTGCCGGTGGTCGAATGTTGCGCAGCTCGACGGTGCGGTTGCCTGGGAGCTGCAGACTTGGGTTGCGGCGAAGGACTTCGAGCATCCTGTCCATGAACGACGCGTAGCTTTCGGGGAGCTCGGCGCCGGAGTCTTCGATTCCGTCGCCTTCGTAGTCGACCGGTGTGGGGATTGTTGCTTCGACGACGAACGGGCCAGAGACGCGTGTGATGCTGTTGTCAATCTCCGGGCGGTCGACGAGGACTTCTTCCTGTGGCGGCTCGTCGTTGGCGATGGACTTGAGCGTGATGTGCGGAACGATTCCGCCGACTTCTTCGCCGCGGTTGTTCTGCTTTCGTTTGTAGACGAACCCGCCTGCCGGGCCGCGGGCGGGCTCCTTCAGGTCATACCATGAATAGGTAGCGGTGAGGAGTCGCTGGCGAGCGAGGGCGAGTGGAACGCGTGACGTGTCGATGGTGATCCAGCGGCGGCCCCATTGCTCGGCGACGTATGCCGTGGTGCCGGAGCCGCAGGTTGGGTCGAGAACGAGGTCGCCTGGGTCGGTGGTCATGAGTAGACAACGTTCGACCACCTTCTTCGTCGTCTGAACCACATACGTTTTATCTAGCGTAAAACTGCCGCTCTCCGTGTCCGTCCAGAGGTTTCCCAGCGAGGAAACCGGAAAATCAGCTAGAAATCGCTTGTATCGGAGGTTGTCTCCTATCGGATACAACCAACCCTTGGCGGCGAGACGATCCATTCCCTCTCGATTCGTTTTCCACTGCTTTGTCGCGCCTGGGTGATAGCTTCTGCCGTCCCATTCATACGCAAATGTTGCAGTCCTGCTGAAACCGTCTCGCTTTAGATCGGCAACTGTAAAGGGCCTCCATGCCTGAGGAATGAGATTCGGATTCTGGCGTTCTTCGGTCGTAAGCCGTCGCGGACCGGTCCCATCTGGAGCTTCCGCCCACTGGTAATACTCGCCAGCTCCCGTCCCGATATGCTTTGGCACAAACAGAGACCGGTATCGAACAGTGTCGATGTCCTTGGCGTACCAAACGATGTAGTCGCCCATGTTCGGGAGAAGCGAGCTGGTATCGCCCGCGGTTTTCTTGAAGCTGATGACTTTCGCGAAGTTCTCCGCCCCAAACACCTCATCCATCACCTCTCTGACATGATGCAAATTCTCATCGGAGATCTGCACGAAAACGCTTCCGCTTTGCGTCAGTAATTCACGCGCCACCACCAGCCGATCACGCAGATACGTGAGATACGAGTGCAGGCCCAGCTCCCACGT
>JALYOO010000417.1 GCA_030856845.1 Gemmatimonadota bacterium | reverse complement strand
CGCTCCCGTCAGGTTGTGTGCGATGATACGCGTGCCGGGCAGAGCGGCAAGGCCCCGTTCTTGCTTCGGTGTTTCTTCGGTATTAGCATTGGCCTTCAATGTCGTACATCGAACTTCGGGCTCACACAGCGTTTTCCTTCAGCGATGGAGCGGTCACTCCTGAAGCGCTGGTAAGAAAGGGGACAGAGCTCGGGTACACTACTATAGGTATTACCGACACCGCCGACCTTGGCGGCGTTGTGCGTTTTGCTCTCGAATGCCGGCGTCAGGGAGTGAAGCCGGTGGTCGGGGTCGAGCTCAATGTGGATGGGCGGCCGGCGGCGTTTTTTGCCCGGACCGCGGAGGGTATGCACAACATCGGCGCTCTCGTAACTCGGGCGCGTGTGGGGTCGTTGCGCGGATGGGTGAAGGGTCAGAGTGCGGACAGGCGCGGACGGCCGCGTGTGAGCTGGAAGGATGTTGCAGAGCGGAGCGGAGGAATGTTCGCGCTGACCGGGCCGGCGTCAGGCCCGATCGGCGCGAAGATACAGGCGTGCGAGTACGCAGCGGCTTCGCGAATGTTGAGCGAATGGCGCGAGGTGTTTGGTGACCGGCTCGCGGTCGAGGTGCAGCTTCATCATACCGGCGGGTGCGAGGCCGCACTTGCTTCGGCGCTGATAGATCTTGCCCGGAGCAATGGTGTGCCGTGGGTTGCGGCGAATGATCCACGGTACGTCGATGCCGGGAGCCGGCTGGTGCATGACGTTCTCACCGCGCTTAGGTACGACACTACCATAGAGAAGGCGACAGAGCGGGGACTGCTGCATCCCAACGCCGAGTGGCGGTTATTGTCGCATCCGGAGATGGCGGAGAGGTGGAGAGGAAGGGAAGAGGGCCTCGAGGAATCAGGGCGGATCGCGAGCGAGTGCGATTTCGATCTGAGCTGGCTCAGGCCCCCCTTGCCTAAGTTCCCACATCCGCCGGGGACGAGCGACACCGAATTCCTGCGCGAGAGAGTGTATGAGGGCGCGCGAGAGCGGTGGGGTGAGACGTTGTCCGACGCGCAGCAGAACCAGATCGAGCACGAGCTGCGCGTCATCAACACGCTCGGCTTCTCCGGATTTTTTCTCGTGATGTGGGATGCGATCAACTTCGCGCGGTCGCGCAACATCCTCTGCCAGGGGCGGGGGAGTGCGGCGAACTCGGCGGTAGCGTATTGCCTGTGTGTGACCGCGGTGGATCCGGTCGCCAACGGCCTCCTGTTTGAAAGATTTCTTTCAGAAAAGCGGGTGGACGGACTTGCCGAGGCGCCCGACATAGACGTGGACATCGAGCACGACCGGCGTGAGGAAGTCCTCAACTACATGTACGGGCACTACGAACGCTCCCATTCGGCGATTGCGTGCATAGTGCAGACATATCGCGGGCCGAATGCGCTGCGCGATTCGATGCGGGCGTTCGGGTACCCAATCGAGCAGGTGAACGACCTGTCGAAGCGTATGCACTACGATGAACCGAAAGAGGGCGCAGAGCGAATCCGAACGGACCTGGGTGCTCGTTTCGGATTCGACGCAGAGGCGCAGAAAGGCAGAGCGACACTCGCTGCGATGGCCGCGTTCGAGGAGCTGCCGCGCCTTCGATCCACGCATGTCGGTGGATTCGTTCTCTCGTCGCAGCCGCTTGGCGACTACATGCCCATCGAACACACGACGATGGGCCGCACCATCGTGCAGTTCGACAAGGACGACCTCGACGCGGTGGGAGTTCCGAAGTTCGACTTTCTCGGGCTTGGTGCGCTGTCACTCGTGCGGCGCGCGTTCGACTACATCGAGGTTCGCACCGGTGAGAGGCCGAAGATGTACAAGCTTCCCGTGAGTGACAAGAAGACGTACGACGTCATCTCGCGCGGCGAAACAATCGGCACGTTTCAGATCGAGAGCCGTGCGCAGATCGCGAGCATACTGCACACGCTTCCGGACAGGCTGTACGACATCGTAGTGCAGGTCGCGCTGATCCGGCCGGGTCCGATCCAGGCGAAGTTCGTTCATCCGTATACTGCGCGCCGTCGCGGGATGGAGCCGGTGACTTATCCGCATCCCGATCTCGAGCCCATCCTCAAGCGCACGCAGGGAATACCGATCTTTCAGGAGCAGGCCATGGCGATCGCCATGGTGCTCGGCGGATATACGGCGGGGGAGGCCGATGAGCTGCGCCGGACGATGGGTCACATCAGGAAGGTGTCGCGGCTGATGGAGACACTGGGGCGGTTGCGTGACCGGATGATGTTGCGTGGAGTTACGGAATCGGTAGCAACGGGGATTGTGGAGGATCTCAAGAGCTTCGCGAACTACGGATTTCCGGAGTCGCACGCGTGGAGCTTTGCGCTCATCGCGTATGCGACTGCGTGGCTCAAGGCGCACTATCCGGCGGAATTCTTTGCGGCACTGTTGAATTCGTGGCCGATGGGGTTCTATCCGCCGTCCACGCTGATAC
Source organism: Gemmatimonadota bacterium (assembly GCA_030856845.1). Classification (GTDB taxonomy): domain Bacteria; phylum Gemmatimonadota; class Gemmatimonadetes; order Gemmatimonadales; family Gemmatimonadaceae; genus UBA4720. The sequence continues at coordinate 1,079 of JALYOO010000417.1, read as the reverse complement.
ATGATGCGCGGAGGCATGGAGTTGTCGTGCGTCCGCCGTGCATGCGGGACGGGGAGTGGGAGTGTACGACCGAATCGCTGGATCGTGAGGGAGTCGATCGTACGAATGAGACGGCCCGCATGGAAAGTGTCATGTCGGACGCGTATCTCGATCCGGGTGGGCCGGCGTTGCGGGTTGGATGGCGGCATATCCGCGGGCTAGGTGAGAAGACACTCGATGCGTTGCGTCTCGCGCGTGGAGGGAAGGCTGCAGTCGGTGTGGGGCAGAGCATCGGGAAGTCGAGAGGAGGGCGAGCGCGTGCGGCTATCGCTCTCGATGACTTGTCCGCCATGGCTGCGCTTGTTCCCGAGCAGCCCTTTACTTCAATAGAGGACGTTGTGCTGCGCGGAAAGATGAGGCGTGTCGATGCGCTGCAGCTTGCGAGGTCGGGTGCCTTCGCAGCGTGGGAGTCCGATCGTCGACGGGCTGCGTGGGAGGCGTTACGCGCCTGTGGCGATTCGCTGCCTTTAGCGCCGGCGACAAGGGAGATGCATTCGCCGCGCGCGTTGACTCCGACTGAGCTGATCTATCTCGACTATTTCGCCACGGGTGTCAGTATCAATGGGCATCCGATGCAGCACATGCGTGAGCGATTGCGGCGGGCGGGCGTGGTGGACAGCGAGGGGCTGAAGAAGCTGCGAGGTGGTGAGCCAATCGTCGTGTCGGGGCTGGTGACGATCCGTCAGCGGCCGGCTTCGGCGAACGGGACGATCTTTCTCCTGCTCGAGGATGAGTGGGGGTTCATCAACGTCGTGGTGCCGAGCTTTCTGGTGGAGGAGAACAGCGAGGTGGTGAAGTTCGCGACTTTCGTGCTGGTGCAGGGAAGGTTCGAGAAGGACGGGAACGTGCTGAACGTGGTTGGGGAAAGGTTCAAGAAGCTGGATGTGAGGAGATTAGACCATCGAGCGCGAAGTTTCAGATGATTACAAAAGGCACTTAATCAATCCCGAGATCTTCGAGCTCCTCGGCCGATAGCCGTCGGCCGGTCATCGCTTCGGCGAGCGAGGAGGCTTCGCATATTTCCGAGCTGCGGCAGAAGC
>JALYOO010000406.1 GCA_030856845.1 Gemmatimonadota bacterium | reverse complement strand
TCAGTGGGCAGGTCACCCATGACCTCGTGCAGGATGTCGACGAGATGCCGGCGGGATTCCCCCTCATCACGGACGCGCTGAAGCTCGGCCTCCGCCTTCCGGAGCGCCGCCTTGAGCGTCTGCACCTCGTCGATCGCCGGCGCGTCCATTGAGCCCAAAGGGCATCCTCTCGTCGAATCGGGTCACTCGGCGTCGGCCTCGAGACCGGTGCCTTCTCCGGCGACGACAACAGAATCGTCTCCCACGGAATCCGTATCGTCATCCTCCGGAATCACGCGGGCGACCGCCGTCAGTATGTCGCCATCGTCCAGATTGACGAGTCTCACCCCCTGAGCGATACGGCCAGTCACCCTGATCTGCGCCACCGATGAGCGAATGATCACTCCGTTCCTGGTGATCAACATGATCTCGTCTTCCGGCAGAACCTCCATCACGCCGACCACGTCGCCGGTTCGCTCCGTTCGGTTGACGGTGATGATTCCCTTGCCGCCGCGGCGCTGTACGCGATAGTCGTCGATATGCGAGCACTTGCCAAGCCCGCGCTCGGTGACGACGAGGATCGTTGCGTCACGCTTGATCACCACCATTCCGACCACCGCATCCTCGGCGCGCAGGTCGATTCCCTTCACGCCGGTAGTGTCGCGGCCCATCTCCCGAACGTCCTGCTCGTGAAAGCGGCAGGAGAGTCCATGCCTCGTGGCGAGAACGATGTCGTTCGTTCCACTCGTCACCTGCACGTCGATCAGCTCGTCGCCCGCCTCGATCTTGATCGCCTTGATGCCGTTAGCGCGTACGTTCGAGTACTGCGAGAGCGCGCTCTTTTTCACGGTCCCCTTCTTGGTGCAGAAAAGAAGGAACTGCGTATCCGTGAACTCGCGCACCGGCACCATCGCCTGAATGCGGGTATCCGGGTTGGTGTTGATCAGATTGACGATCGGCTTTCCCTTCGTCGCGCGCCCCGCCTGCGGGATCTCGTGCACCTTGAGCCAGAAGCAGCGGCCATCGTCGGTGAAGCACAGGATGTAGTCATGCGTCGAGCCGATGAAAAGCTTCTCGATGAAGTCGTCATCCTTCAAGGTCTGGCCACTCAAACCGCGCCCTCCTCGCCGCTGCTTTCGATAGGTGGATACTGACGTCCGCTTGATGTATCCCGAGTGAGAGATGGTGATCACCATATCTTCTTCGGCGATCAGATCCTCTATGGTGAACTCGCCTTCATCGCTGGTGATTTCGGAACGACGTTCATCACCGAATCTCTTCACCGTGTCGAGCAGCTCGTCGCGGATGATCGACATGCGCCGAGGGCGTGACGCGAGGATGTCGCGCAGCTCCAGCACGAAGGCCCTGACCTCCTTCAGCTCGGCCTCCAGTTTCTCGATCTCGAGACCGGTGAGCTTCGCCAGGCGCATGTTGAGAATCGCCTCGGCCTGTCGCTCACTGAGCTTGAACCGCTTCTGCAGCTGAGCGCCCGCACGCGGAGTGTCCTCGGCGGCGCGGATGAGCTTGATGACCGCGTCGATGTTGTCGACCGCGATCTTCAGCCCCTCAAGGATGTGCTCGCGCTCGAGCGCCTTGTCGAGGTCGAACTGTGTCCTGCGCACGACGACGTCGTGACGGTGCACGATGTAGTGCTCGAGCACTTCCTTCAGCGGCATCACCTTCGGAACCAGCTGGCGAGTGTGCACATCCGGAACGAGGGCGAGCATGATCACGCCGAAGGTCGACTGCATCGTCGTGTGCTTGTAGAGCTGATTCAGCACGACACGGGGGATCGCGTCGCGCTTCAGCTCGATCACGATGCGCATTCCGTCCCTGTCCGACTCATCGCGCAGATCTGAAATACCCTCGAGCTTCTTGTCGCGCACCAACTCGGCGATATCGCTCACCAGCCGCGACTTGTTCACCTGATACGGCAGCTCGTTGACCACGATCTGCGACTTGTTGGAGCTCTCTTTCTCCTCGATCACCGCCCGGGCACGCATCACGATGCGACCGCGGCCATTCTCCTGATAGTCCTTGATGCCCGCGCGTCCGTAGATGTAGCCGCCGGTGGGGAAATCAGGGCCCTTGACGAACTTGCGGAGATCGGTGCCACTCAGCTCGGGATTGTCGATGAGCGCGATGGTTGCCTCCACCACTTCGCCCAGATTGTGAGGCGGAATGTTGGTCGCCATCCCGACCGCGATTCCTGACGATCCGTTGATCAGAAGATTTGGAACTGCCGATGGAAGAACTCGCGGCTCCATGAGCCGGTCATCGAAGTTCGGCGCGTAGTCGACAGTGTTCTTGTCGATGTCGGCGAGCATCTCCATCGCGATGCGCGTGAGGCGTGCTTCCGTGTACCGATAGGCCGCTGCCGGATCGCCGTCGACGCTTCCGAAGTTCCCCTGCCCGTCCACCAGCGGATAGCGAAGCGAGAAATCCTGAACCATTCGTACGAGGGCATCGTACACGGAGCTGTCGCCATGCGGATGGTACTTGCCGAGGACGTCGCCTACGACAGTCGCTGATTTCTTGTAGGGGCGGCCGGGCACCAGGCCCAGCTCGTTCATTGCATACAAAACTCGCCGGTGTACCGGCTTGAGCCCGTCGCGCACGTCAGGAAGGGCACGCGAGACTATGACGCTCATCGAATAGTTGATGAACGATTCCTTCACTTCATCGTGTATCAGCCGGGGTAGAATCCGCTCACGATTATTGGGGGCAGTCATCGGTTTCCGGGGCTACGGATTGGGCGGGAACAACAAAAAAATGGCCCTTCGCGGGCAACTCTCGAATATAGCCCTGAAACCACCTTAGCGCAACCGTGAAGAACGCCCTTAAGTAATTGCAGCTAAATCAGTTACGCTACGCGT
>JALYOO010000401.1 GCA_030856845.1 Gemmatimonadota bacterium | reverse complement strand
GATCGGTCGTGATGACGCGCGGCAATGCCGGCGAGAAATCCACGAGGAAAGGAAGGCTCTTCGAGTCCGCGATGTGTTGGAACTGCCGCGTCACGGCATCGCGCAGCGAGGAGAAACTGATTTCCTCCGCTTCCACGGTGACCGTGCCCGATTCGATCTTCGACAAATCGAGAATGTCCGTGATCAGGTTGAGCAAATCGGACCCCGACGAGTGGATGTTACGGGCGAATTCGATCTGCTTCTGCGATAGATTGCCGCCGCCATTCTCTGCCAGCTGCTGACCAAGGATGAGGATGGAATTCAGCGGGGTGCGGAGCTCGTGCGACATGTTCGCCAGGAACTCGGATTTGTACTTGGAGCTCAGCGCGAGCTGCTCCGCTTTCTCTTCCAGGGCAAGACGCGCCGCTTCCACCTCGTCGTTTTTCTGCTCGACCTTTCGATTCTGCTCCGCCAACAGCGAGGCCTTTTCCTCCAGCTCCTCGTTCACCTGCTGAAGCTCCACCTGCTGGTCGCGCAGCAGCTCCTCGGAGCTGCGCAGCGATTTCGTCTGCGCCTCGAGGTCGGAATTTGACTTCTTCAGCTCTTCCTGCTGCTGCTTCAGCTCCTGCGACTGGCTCTGCAGCTCCTGTGTCAGCTGCTGCGACTGCTCCAGCAGCTCACTGGTGCGCATGTTCGCGGAGATCATGTTGAGCACGACACCGACGCTCTCCGCAAGCTGATCGAGGAACAGCTGATGGATCTGGCTGAAGGGAAGGAACGATGCGAGCTCCACCACCGCCTTGATCTCGCCCTCGAACAGAATCGGCAGCACGAGAATGTTTCGCGGTGCGGCCTCACCCAGCCCTGACGTAATGCGGATGTAATCGTCCGGCACGCTGGTGAGGAGTATCGGCTTTTTCTCGAGCGCAGCTTGTCCTACCAGGCCTTCCCCGAGATGAAACACATTGCCGACGTGCTTTCGCTCCTTGTACGCGTAGCTGGCAATGAGCTTCAGCAGTTCGGTGTTCCCGTCGCTGTCCATGATGTAGAACGCCCCGTGATGTGCGGACACCAGCGGCGTGAGCTCCGACATGATGAGCTTCGATACTGCCTCGAGGTCCTTCTGTCCCTGCATCATCCTCGAGAACTTCGCGAGATTTGTCTTGAGCCAGTCCTGCTCCGTGTTCTTTTCCGTCGTGTCTTTCAGATTCGCGATCATCTGATTGAGGTTGTTCTTGAGCTCGTCCAGCTCGCCTTGTGTTTCGACAGTGATCTGGCCCGACAGATCTCCGCGGGTCACCGCTGTCGCGACGTCGGCGATGGCTCGCACCTGAAGCGTGAGGCTGTTGGCCATCGCGTTCACGTTGTCGGTGAGGGCGCGCCATGTGCCGGCTGCTCCCGGCACTTCCGCCTGACCGCCGAGCTTGCCTTCGGTGCCAACCTCCTTTGCGACACGCGTCACTTCGTCGGCAAAAATTCGCAGCGAGTCGACCATGTCGTTGATCGTCTTCTTCAGCTCGAGGATCTCACCTCGCACCTCGACCGTGATCTTCTGCGACAGGTCGCCGCCTGCAACCGCGGTGGTGACGAGAGCGATGTTGCGAATCTGGCTCGTGAGGTTGCCGGCCAGGGTGTTCACATTATCGGTGAGATCCTTCCACGTTCCGGCAACGCCGGGGACTTCCGCCTGGCCTCCCAGCGCGCCTTCGGTACCAACCTCTTTCGCGACACGCGTCACTTCCGACGAGAAGGCGCTGAGCTGATCCACCATGATGTTGATGGTGTTCTTGAGCTCGAGGATCTCTCCCTTCACGTCCACCGTCATCTTGCGCGACAGATCGCCGCGCGCAACAGCGGTAGTGACGTCGGCGATGTTTCTCACCTGGCCGGTGAGGTTCGACGCCATGAAGTTCACGTTGTCCGTGAGGTCCTTCCACGTTCCCGCCACCCCCGGCACGTTGGCCTGCCCTCCGAGGCGTCCCTCAGTTCCAACCTCTCGCGCCACACGCGTGACTTCGCCGGCAAAGACACTGAGCGAATCCACCATCGTGTTGATGGTCTCCTTCAGCTCGAGGATCTCTCCCTGCACGTCGACCGTGATCTTGCGTGACAGGTCGCCGCGTGAGATGGCCGTCGTCACGTCGGCAATGTTCCGGATCTGGCCGGTGAGGTTGCCCGCCATCGCGTTCACATTGTCGGTGAGATCCTTCCATGTTCCGGCTACTCCGGGGACACTCGCCTGGCCGCCCAGCTTTCCTTCGGTTCCCACTTCCTTGGCGACTCGCGTTACCTCGTCGGCGAACGCGCTGAGCTGGTCGACCATGGTATTAATCGTGTTCTTCAGCTCGAGCGTTTCACCCTTCGCCTCGACAGTGATCTTTCGGCGCAGGTCGCCCTTGGCGACCGCGGTCGTCACGTCGGCGATGTTTCGCACCTGACTCGTGAGATTCCCAGCGAGAGTGTTCACGTTATCGGTGAGGTCCTTCCACGTTCCGCCAACACCCGGCACATTCGCCTGACCGCCGAGCTTCCCTTCCGTTCCCACCTCGCGGGCGACACGGGTCACCTCGGCGGCAAACCCGCTGAGCTGATCGACCATCGTATTGATGGTGTTCTTGAGCTCGAGGATCTCGCCTCTGGCGTCAGCGGTGATCTTCCGGGAAAGATCTCCCCGGGCGACGGCCGTCGTAACGTCAGCGATGTTTCTCACCTGGCCCGTGAGGTTCGAGGCCATGAAGTTCACGTTGTCGGTGAGATCCTTCCACGTGCCCGCTACATCGGGCACATCGGCCTGGCCGCCGAGCTTCCCTTCGGTACCCACTTCCTTCGCGACACGGGTGACTTCGCCGGCGAATATGCGGAGAGAGTCCACCATGTCGTTGATCGTATTCTTGAGCTCGAGAATCTCTCCCTGCACATCGACCGTGATCTTGCGCGAGAGATCGCCCTTCGCGACGGCGGTAGTAACGTCGGCGATGTTGCGGATCTGGCCAGTGAGGTTCGAGGCCATGGCGTTCACATTGTCGGTGAGATCCTTCCATGTTCCACCAACTCCAGGAACTTCCGCCTGTCCGCCGAGCTTTCCCTCGGTGCCTACTTCCTTCGCGACTCGCGTCACCTCCGCAGCGAATGCGCTGAGCTGATCGACCATCGTGTTGATCGTGTTCTTGAGCTCCAGCACTTCGCCCTGCGCGTCGGCAGTGATCTTCCGTGAGAGATCTCCCTTTGCCACCGCTGTCGTCACGTCGGCGATGTTCCGCACCTGGCCGGTGAGGTTCGACGCCATGAAATTCACGTTGTCCGTGAGGTCTTTCCACGTCCCGGCGATACCGGGAACATTGGCCTGACCGCCGAGTTTTCCTTCAGTGCCCACCTCGCGTGCGACACGCGTCACTTCGGAGGCGAACCCGCTGAGCTGGTCCACCATGATGTTGATCGTGTTCTTGAGCTCGAGCGTCTCGCCTTTCGCTTCCACCGTGATCTTGCGCGACAGGTCGCCCTTCGCGACGGCGGTGGTCACGTCCGCGATGTTTCGTACCTGACTCGTGAGATTTCCGGCGAGCGTGTTCACGTTGTCGGTAAGATCCTTCCACGTGCCTGCCACTCCGGGGACGTTCGCCTGTCCACCCAGTCGTCCATCGGTTCCAACTTCGCGCGCTACACGAGTGACCTCTGACGCGAAGCCGCTGAGCTGATCCACCATCGTGTTGATCGTATTCTTGAGCTCGAGAATCTCACCCTTGGCGTCAGCGGTGATCTTTCTCGAGAGATCACCGCGCGCGACAGCCGTGGTTACGTCGGCGATGTTTCTCACCTGTCCGGTGAGGTTCGACGCCATGAAGTTCACGTTGTCCGTGAGGTCCTTCCATGTACCTGCGACGCCGGGCACGCTCGCCTGTCCGCCGAGTCGTCCCTCTGTTCCGACTTCGCGCGCAACGCGCGTGACTTCCGACGCGAAGGCGGAGAGCTGATCGACCAGCGTGTTCACCGTCGTACCGATGCGCAGGAATTCGCCCTGCACCGACTTGCCGTCAATCTCGAGTACCATCTTCTGGCTCAGATCGCCTTCGGCGACGGCGGTTAGAACACGCGCCACTTCAGTGGTCGGTGAGGCGAGATCAGTGATCATCGCGTTGACGGAGCTGATGATTGTCGCCCACCCGCCGGTCGCCCGGCCGATGGAAGCGCGCTCGTTCATCTGCCCTTCACGACCGATAGTCGTGCTGACCCTTACCACTTCCTCGGCGAGCCGTTCGTTTCGATCCGCGATCCCGTTGAACGCCTCGGCGATCTCGGCCAGGACGGGAGTGGAGAATTCCGGCAGTCGAGTGCCGAACTCGCCGTCGCGAAGATCGCGCAGGGCAGAGAGAAGCTCCTCGAGCTCGGCATCTGGATCGGACCCGTTGGCATTGCGGCCACGCCTGCTGCCGGGTGCGGACCCGTTCTTCCGGCGTGTGGGGCCACCACCATTCCCGCGGCCACCAGCGCCGTCGTTCCGGGTGGGCCTGCCGGGCCGCTTTTTCGGGGCCTCGGTATCCTGAGGGCTATCGATTGTATCGCCGATTTCCACGGCTTGCTCCTGAAACGTGAGTATGTGCTGACTGGCCGGCAGCCCGGACGCGGGCGGGACCAACCCCGGCACTCGACCAGGGAATTAGCGTAAGCGAGATATCCTATTCAAAAGTGGTACCGTTAGGCCGCCGGCTTTGGTCCTGAATCACTTTTCAGGACAGTAGCGACTCCAGCCATGACTTTTCCGGAAGCTCTGCCGGCGTCAGCAAAACGGGGTCGCCTACCCGTACTCGGCCCTCTCTCAGCACACGGGCATACACGCGGCTCCATCCCGGAAAATGCTTTTGCGACATTCTTGAAAACTTTTGCTCAATGAATGAATCACGGATGGTGCGGCACGGCTTCGTGAAGGTGACGACCTCGAGCAATATCTCCCCGATCTCGAGATGGCTGCCCGGGGTCACCAGGTCCCAATCGACACCCGAGAGTGTCAGGTTCTCTCCGGTCGAGCCCGTCGTTATGGGATGACCTTCATCCTGAAGCGCCCTGATTCGCTCAGCGGAGAAAAGGCTCACGGCTCGATCAGGGCCGCCGTGGTACTTGAGGTTTCGCTGCCGGTCTCCGTCCACGCCGTTGACCGTCACCATGGCCTCGCTCACAGGCAGCTTCGGCACGCCTCCGTCCGACGAGTTGATCGATGCCAGCAGTCCGCTTTCACTCATCCGGAACACTGCAGTCATTCACTCGCGAGTAGTCGGACCGGAATTCCACCGTTAGTGGTTCGGAAAACCTCACGCAGACTCCGCCGAAGTTGTGCCTCCAGCGTCTTGTCCGCGGAAAGTAGCGCGAGGTGATAGCCCGGGGCACGCGTTCGCACCGTCTTTCCCAGCTGCGCGTAGAGGTTTCTGAGAGCGCCCGCCTCACCGACTCGAAGCCCGTATGGGGGATTCGTCACCGCCCATCCCGGAGGCGCGGGATATTCGACCTCGGAGAGTGTTCTGAGCTCGACTGTCATATCCGCGGCCACGCCGGCGCGCTTCGCATTCGCGCGACAGGCTTCGATTGCACCTGCATCCCGATCTGATGCGAGGATTGGCGACGGGGCCTCGTCGAGCGAAGCGTTCCTCGCATCGTCGAGGGATGCATTCCAGCCCGCGGCGTCGTGCGCCGGCCAATTTTCGAACGCGAATTTTCTGCCGAGACCTGGGGCGATGTGCCGCGCCATCAGCGCGGCTTCGATCGCTATCGTACCGGAGCCGCACATCGGATCCACCAGGGGCGATCGCGGGTCCCACCCGCTGCCGGCCAGCATCGCCGCGGCAAGCGTTTCGCGGAGCGGCGCCTTCGCGACCGCCTGACGATAACCGCGGCGATGCAGCAGCGCGCCGGAGCTGTCCGCGCTGATCGTACACACGTCGTCCACCAGACGAACGACGAAAAGCTGTGCTGTTGGATCGGCAGCATCTGGATCGAAATCGCTTTCAGATTCGGCGCCCAGCAGGACGCCGCCCCCCTGCTTTACGACCGCCTCAGCAAAACGTTGCGCCACTGCGTCGGAGTGATACAGTCGCGACTTCCTGCAGGTCACACGAAAGGATACGGCCTGCCCCGGCTGCAGGTAGCGACTCCATTCGACGCGGTTCGCGCGCCGCTCGAGCTCGTGAAAGCTGTTCGCGTGAAATTCGTCGACTCTCACTACGACGCGGCTGGCGATTCTCGACCAGAGATTGGCGCGGTAAAGCAGCTTGTGGTTTCCGCCGAATGCCACTCCGCCGCTGACCACCTTCGCGGAACGTATGCCGAGGGCTGTTATCTCCTCCTTGAGCAGCTCCTCGAGTCCCGGTGCGGAGACCGCAAACATCTGGAGACTCGCCTTCGCCGCGGTCGGTTGATCGGGGGATGTCAGCGCCTTGTGCGCCTTGTTTGTCTCCTGCGCTGGCTGCGCTTTCTGCGTTCCCTGCGCTTTCTGCGTTCCCTGCGCTTTCTTCGCTTTCTTCGTTCTCTGCATTCTCTGCGCGCTCGTAGTTAACCGGTGTTTCTGAGTCCCTGAGCGATCCCGCTCAACGTAGTCGAAAGAGCATTACGCAGCCGTTCTTCCTCGGCAGTTCGTCCGTTCGTCTTCTCGGCCCCACCACCGGTTGGTGCAGTGTCTGTGCCCTTCGATTTTTTCTCTGTGCCGTCGGGATCTGCAGCAGCGCGCTGTTTGCGCAGCAGCGACACCTGCAACAGAGACAACGCGTCGACATATGGATTCCGGAGGGCGATTGCCGCCTGCAGCACGACACTATCGTCGAGCAGATGATCCATTCCGCGAATTTGCAACAGTATCTCGACCGTTAGTTCGTATTCGGCGGCCAGACTATCGAACATCCTCATCTCGCCGCCGAGTGCAGTGACGTACGCTCGTGCGACGGTCATGTCGGCCTTCGCGCAGACCATCTCGATCTTCGCCATAAGGTCGTCGAAGAATGGCCAGCGTTTAACCATGTCACGCAACGTTGCGATGCCCCCGTCGGCATCGGCGAGCTTTTTCAGCGCCGTGCCTACGCCCAGCCATCCAGGCAACATCATTCTGTTCTGAGTCCAGCCAAATCCCCAGGGAATCGCGCGAATGCCATCGACGCCGGCCTTCGCGCCCGGGCGGTAGGCAGGCCGGGAGCCGAATCTGGCGTTCGCCAGCTCTTCAACCGGGGTGACAATCCTGAAGAAGGAGAACAGGTCGTCGCCCTCGTGGACGAGTCGTCGATAAACCTCGAGTGACGCGGCGCTTAGCGAATCCATCACGCCTGAAAAACGCTTCGCATCCTCCGGCGATACGCCCTCGCGCCAGTCAGTGAATCGCTGCAACAGAACACCCGCCAGCGTCACCTCGAGCGTTCGCTCCGCCACCGGAATCAGGCCGAACTGCTGAGAGATTATCTCGCCTTGCTCTGTGATCTTGATGCGCCCATCGACAGTATCGGGGGGCAGTGCGGCCAGCGCGCGATACACCGGCGATCCTCCGCCCCTTCCAACGCTGCCTCCACGCCCGTGAAACAATCGCAGCACAATGCCTGATTCACGGCATACGGCGGCGAGTGATTCCTGCCCCAGATAGAGCGCCCATGACGACGCCAGAATGCCGGCATCCTTCCCTGAATCGGAGTAACCGATCATCACCTCCTGCCGGTCCGACCGCGCGGTCAGCTGTCGCCGATACACATCGTCGGTAAACAGCTCACGCATTACCGCCGGAGCTCGCTCCAGGTCGGCGAGCGTTTCGAATAACGGAACGATGTCGACCCTCGACCACGGCGGATCCGCCGCGAGGTCGAGCAATCCCGCCTCTCGTGCAAGCACCAACACTCGAAGCAGGTCATCACGGCCTCTTGTCATGGAGATGATGTATGTGTTCGCGGCCTCGTGTCCGATCTCGTCCTGGATGGCTCGGATTGACTCGAAAGTGCTGATCGTTTTCCGTGCCTCATCCGACAGGTCGAGCTGCGACACGCCGAGCGTTTGGTCTCCTGTCAGCTGGGTTCGCAGACCCTCGCTGTCGAGATTTCTCGCGGTGAGCCGCTCAATCTCCTCGATCACCGATGCGTGAACGTCGGCGTGGTCTCGGACATCCATCATGTAGCCGTGAAATCCGTGGGCCCGCACCGACGCAAGCAACGGATCGAACGACGTGAGCAAAACCTTCTCGGCCCCGGCTGCCGCGAGGTTTTCTCGAACCAGCAGGAGATCGGCTTCGAGGTTGGCGACATCGGGATACGCCGCAGGATCCTCGCGGGGGGTGCCGGCGTCCCGCGCGGCAACTGCCCGTCGCGTCGCGTCAATCCGCGCGGCGATGAAGCTCAGCTTGAGTCGCAGCGGCTCGTTCTCGTTCCGCTTCCAGTTGGTCTCCCACACGCCCGGCACGAGCTTCCTGTCCTGATCCAGCGAGCTGCGAAGAGACGCAGTGGGCTCGACGATGCGCGCCGAGAGGGCCAGACGCTGTACCAGCTCCTCTACTGCATCCAGGTAGCGTCCAAGTATGACGTGACTCGCGCGCCGAGCGGCGGCCAGCGTGATATCGGCGGTGACAAACGGATTCCCATCCCTGTCGCCCCCAACCCAGTTGCCGAATCGCATCGGCACGGCGAGGCGAGGGCCCTCGGTGGATCCGCCAAATTCTTCGTCGAACGCCCGCAGGAGTGCATCACGCGCGCGCATGCCGGCATCGAGGAGCCGCGTCTCGAGATACCACAGGACCGTACTCACCTCGTCCCGCACAGTCGGGCGATCTTCACGCACCTCCGAGGTGAGCCAGAGAAGCTCGACCTCCCCCTCGATTGCGTCATCGACTCCGCTCACTTCAGTGGCGGGAGTTTTATCGCGAGACATCAGGAGTTCCGCTACGCGTGCCTGTAACG
>JALYOO010000366.1 GCA_030856845.1 Gemmatimonadota bacterium | reverse complement strand
CGTCAGCACCGGGCGGGAAGACTCGGGAATGATGCTAATACGACCCATTCCGGGTAAGTGCTGTCCGCGGCGCCGCTGCCACCACCGCCTGCATGACTGATATTGCCCCGAATCACTAATGCCAAATTTGGCATCAGGGTCCGTGGCTATCACCGATGGCTGGTCACTGAACCGGCGCTGCGACCGCTGCAGCGGAGCCGTTTTCTAGACTTCGTCCCAGATTCTGCGTGTGCGCGTCTCGGTTAGGGTCAGCGATCCGACGACGAACGTCATTGCCGCGATGACAGTCGGGTAGATGAGACCCGCATAGATGTTTCCAGTCCGCGCCACGAGGGCCGTCGCTATCAGCGGCAGGAATCCCCCGAACCACCCGTTGCCGAAATGGTAGGGCAACGACATCGATGTGTACCGCACTCGCGCTGGGAACGACTCCACGAGGAATGCTGCAACCGGGCCCGTTATCATCGCAGCGAACGCGATCTGCACGACGATAATAGCGACGATCAGCGGCGCATTCAGCGGATCGGAGGCGGCCACCATCCCCCGGTAAAGGGCGAAGTATGAAATCGCACCGAGAAGATTGCCCGCCATCATGATGCGCTTGCGTCCGTAGCGGTCCGACAGGTGCCCGAAGACCACGAACGTCGGCGTTCCGATGACCAGCGCAACCGCCACGATGCCATAGGCGGTAGCGACAGGAATCTTCAGCACTGTCTGCAGAAAGAACAGCGCGTAGAACTGCCCGGTGTACCACACCACTGCCTGGCCGGCCGTGACCCCAAACAGAACTCGCAGCACGACTTTCCACTTCGGCCACGTATCGAAGCTGTCGCGGATGGGAGACTTCGATGCGTTGCCCTGCGCCTTGAGCTTCGCGAACAGCGGCGACTCCCCCAGCTGCATCCTGATGTAGAACGAAAGCGCTACCAGTGCGATCGACAACACGAACGGAATTCTCCACCCCCAGATCGCGAACTCCGTTTCGCCGACAATCTTCCGCGTCACCAGAATGACGACCAGCGAAAGGAACAGCCCGATAGTTGCCGTCGTCTGAATGAAGCTGGTGTAGAAGCCCCTCCGCTCATCCGGCACGTGCTCGGCGACGTAGACCGCTGCGCCGCCGTATTCGCCTCCCAGCGCCAGCCCCTGCAGCAGGCGCAACACGACGAGAATAATCGGAGCTGCGATTCCGACCCGCTCGTATCCCGGCAGGAAGCCGATCGCGGCGGTGGAGAAGCCCATGATCAGCAGGGTGGTGAGAAACGCGAACTTGCGCCCGACCAGATCACCGACCCTTCCGAATACGAGAGCGCCGAGCGGCCGCACGGCGAAACCAACGGCAAAGGTGGCGAGTGTCTTGAGGAAGTTTGCCGTTGCGCTGCCGGCGGGATAGAACTGGGTGGCCATGATCGTCGCCAGACTTCCGAAGATGAAGAAGTCGTACCATTCGATCATCGTGCCGGCGGTCGAAGCGGCGATGACACGCCATACACCTGGCGCCGCCCGACCCTGTTCCGCGTTACTCGCCATGGCGCTTATCTTGGTTCGGCAACGGGAATACGACAACCAGTGAATCGCCTTTCGCTTCACACGATAGATCTCAACGCAGACCTCGGCGAACACGACGGCGACGGCGTTGCCCGCGATGATGCGATTCTCGCGTTAGTGACTTCGGCCAGCATTTCCTGTGGCTTCCACGCGGGCTCGCCCGAGGTCATGCGGCGTACCATCTCCGCAGCACGCGACCACGGTGTTTCCATTGGAGCGCACCCGGGATATCCGGATCGGGGAAACTTCGGACGCGTCGAGCTTGGCCTTCCCGTGCGCGATATCGCGTATTCATTCAGCGCGCAGCTCGAACACTTCAGCGCGGCCTGCGAAACGGAAGGCGTGCGGCTTCGCTATGTGAAGCCACATGGCGCCATGTACAATCGCGCGGCCCGCGACCGGGAGCTTGCTGCCGCGCTGTGCCAGGTTGTAATGCGCTTCGATTCCTCGCTGCCGCTCCTCACTCTTGCTGGAGGCGCAATGGAAACTGAAGCCCTGTCCGCGGGTCTGCCCGTCGTACGCGAGGCATTCATCGATCGGGGATATCTGTCCGACGGATTTCTGGTTCCACGGAGTGATGACGGAGCAATGATCTCGGATGCCGCCACCGCCGCTTCGCGCGCCGTGCGCATGGTGCTGGAGCATCGCGTTGCGGCGGTCGACGGCACGGAGATAAATCTCTCACCTCAATCGCTCTGCGTGCACGGCGACGGAGCGGACGCTCTGCGCATCATCGCTGCGACGCGAAAAGCGCTGGAGGCCGCGAAGATCAGTATCGAGCCGTTCGCTTCGTGAGCGTGCCCGTGATCGAGCCGCTTGGCGACAGCGCTGTCATCGTAACCTTCGGGTCTGAAATGGATCGCGGCCTGAACGAGCTCGTCGCGCGACGCGCGGAATCCATTCGCGCCGCGCACGTGGCCGGGGTTACCGATGTCGTGGCGTCGTATGCATCGCTCGGCGTGTTCTTCAATCCCGGCGACATTCGCTTCGAAACCGTTCGGGATTACGTTTGGTCCGTCATGTCTGACGAAGCAAAAATGCCACCGCCGGCTCCGCGCAGCGGGAAGCTCGTCCGCATCCCCACCAAGTACGACGGTGCGGATCTCGACTGGGTCGCGGAGCGCACGGGACTGCCGCGTCACGAGGTTGTAGACATTCACTCGGCGGTGGAGTACCGAGTGCTGGTAATCGGTTTCGTTCCCGGATTTGCGTACCTGGGCGATCTCGACGCGCGGCTACATCTGCCGAGACGAGACGCACCGCGTAAGCGCGTGAATGCCGGCTCGGTTGCTATCGCCGAATTTCAGACAGGTATCTACCCGTCCAACACGCCGGGCGGATGGCATCTGATCGGATCGACTGCGGAGTCCATGTTCGATGCACGCCGGGATCCGCCCGCGCTGCTGGCAGTCGGCGACACTGTCATCTTCGAGCCGTTGTGAGATGATCGATATCGCTCGCGCTCCCGGACTGCTAACCGTGCAGGATACTGGCCGGCCCGGACACCGCGCCGATGGCGTGCCCCTCAGCGGTGTGATGGACTGCGTGACTACCGCGACTCTCAACTGCATGCTCGGCAATGCGCGAAGCGCGGCCGTGCTGGAGCTAGCCCTCGGAGAGGCGACGCTCGAATTCGACGACAATGTCGAGTTCGCATTCGGCGGTGCCGGGGCGCGAAGCACACTGAATGACGAGCGACTGAACGACTACAC
>JALYOO010000349.1 GCA_030856845.1 Gemmatimonadota bacterium | reverse complement strand
CTTTCCACCAGTCCGTGTCTTCCCGCCATCCCCGCGCTATGCGCACCAGCGTGGGGTCGAACCATTTTCCGCTTTGCTCCCTCGCAACCCGCAATGCGCGGTTTGTCCCCCTCGAGGCGAAGACCACCTCGATCGTCTGTGCGAGGAGAATGATCCGCGACAGCATCGGAATCTCGTGACCGACGAGCCTGTCGGGCGATCCACCCCCATCCCAGCGCTCGTGAATCGACCGGATTGCATCGGCTGTAGCGCGGGAGAAGCCAAGCCGTAGCGCCACACCCTCCGGCCCAACAGTCTCGGCGCCCTCGACATGCGCCGAAGAGCGAGGCTGCATCCCGAGAGCACGACCGATTCGCCCGCGCAGCTTCACTGTCACGACACGCCGGATGGAATGCTCGGGCGCCTGGCTTGACCCCTTGTCATCGCCCGACTCACCGGTCAGCACTGCGCTGCGCTGCTCCAGCATGTCGCGCTGGCTTCCGGCATTTCGTGACCGGCCTGCGTCCTTGAGCAGCAGCGCGCCGTAAAGAGCCACCATGTCGAAGGTTGACAGTCCGACTTCCTGGCCGAGGCGCATGCCGATGACGCATGAGCGGATGGTGTGCTCGGGTGACTGGCCTTCGATCAGATCGAGTGCGCGCGACATTGCAGCAAGTACCTCGGACAGCGACACCTGCGAAGGCGCCTCGCCGATGCGTGCCATCGCTGCGGGCCGCAGATGCGCGTGCAGCGATTCCGGCGAGGTGACGGGAGTCGGCGGTTGGATCATGCAGATACGCCGTCAATTCGGCGCCGTTAGGGCGGAGCGCGCGCAACGGGGCGCATTCTCAAGGCGCATCACCGAACAGCGCGTTTCACCCCCGCAGCGGAGAAACGGGGCGATACCGCAACGCCTCCGCCACGTGACGGTGCCCGATCTGTCGCGTTTCGTCCATGTCGGCGATCGTCCTCGAGACCTTGAGAACCCTGTGGTAGCCGCGCGCTGACAGCGTGAGCCGCTGCGCTGCTGACTGCAGCAAGGCGCGCGCTTCGGTGCTCACTTGTCCGTTGGCGTCGATCCAGCGGCCTGATGCATGCGCGTTGCATCCCACACCTCGAAACCGCGCGAATCGCTGCTGTTGCCGCGCTCTGGCCGCACAGACGCGGCTCCGAATCGCGGCGGTTGAATCGCCGCTCCCCGAAGCGTTGAGGGCGTCGATGGCAACGGCACCAACAGTCACGTGCATGTCCATTCGGTCCGAGAGAGGCCCCGAGATCCGGCCACTGTATCTCAACACTTCGACCTCCGAACACGTGCACCTTCCAGTGGAGTCGCCAAGCCTGCCGCATGGACAGGGGTTCGTCGCCCCGACGAGCGTGAATCTCGCCGGAAACCGCACCGATGTCGCCACGCGCGCGATGGTGACCTCTCCGTCCTCGAGCGGTTGTCGCAGGCCATCCAGAACTGAGCGTGGAAACTCGAGCATCTCGTCCAGAAACAGGACACCGTGATGCGCCAGACTGACCTCACCAGGGCGCGGCGTGCTCCCGCCCCCAATCAGCCCGGCACTCGAAATTGAATGGTGTGGCGCGCGAAATGGCCGGGAGCAGCGCGTCAGCGCTTCACTCGTCAGCGTACCGGCAACGGAATGAATCGTGACGACCTCGAGCGCTTCCGCCTCCGTGAGCTCGGGGAGAATTCCCGGCAGTCGCCGTGCAAGCATCGTCTTTCCCGCTCCCGGTGGGCCCGTGAGCAACAGATTGTGTCCACCCGCAGCCGCCACTTCGAGCGCGCGTTTGGCAACGTCCTGCCCCGCGACGTCCTGGAAGTCGACTGGCTCGGTTGGCGAGGAAATGGTCGCGATGTCCGGAACTGCGCGCGTGAGCCGGCCGACCCGGAGCTCGCAAACGAGATCGGAGAGGCACGCGGGAGCGGAAAGGGGGAGCGACGTCACGCGGCCTGCTTCAGCGACATTCGCCGGCGGAATTACCAGTTCGACCGTTGGCGTCGTTGCAGCTGCCCAGCGCGCGATAGAAAGCGCGCCCCTTATGCCTCGCAGCCTCCCATCGAGCCCAAGCTCTCCGGCGAACATTCTCCCCGCTATCGAATCTCCGTCCAGTTGACCTGTCGCCACGAGAATCCCGAGGGCAATCGGCAGATCGAACGCCGTGCCGTCCTTGCGTACGTCGGCTGGTGCGAGATTCACGGTGATTCGCCGCGGAGGCAGGACAAAGCCCGAGTTGACGAGGGCCGCCCCGACGCGTTCCCTGCTCTCTTTCACCGCGCCAAGCGGCAACCCCACAATAGTCCATTGCGGAAGACCCGATGACGCATCCACCTCAACCGTGACGTCGTACGCCTCGATGCCGACCAGCGCCGCCGATCTCACCGCCGCGAGCATAGTCCGAAGCTAGTGGGTACCTCGGAGACGACATGCGCATCATGCTTCCCGTGTCATCGGAATCCCCGGCGGCCGTTTCAGAACCAATGGCCTGCCTCTGGCGTATAACGTGACGTAAAGAAACCCTCGAAAATGGACGTGACATGACCTGGACCATCCGCGCTCTCATCGGCGCAGCAGCATTCACAGCAGGCACAGCGGTTGCCCTTCCGGCGGCCGCTCAGGTTCCCGGCATCGGAGGAGCGAAATCCGACTACAAGCGTCCCGCGGACCCTATGCTGAAGAAGAAACTCACCGCTGTGCAGTTCTCAGTCACGCGGCGGGATGACACCGAGACTCCTTACCGCAACCCGCTGTGGGATAATCATGAGGCGGGCATATACGTCGACATCATCTCCGGTGAGCCGCTGTTCAGCTCGATCGACAAATACGACTCGGGCACCGGCTGGCCAAGCTTCACGCGCCCGCTCGAGCCGGCGAACATCAGGAAGCACACCGACCACAAGCTCGGCTACGCGCGCACCGAGATCCGATCGGCACACGCGGACTCTCACCTCGGCCACCTGTTCGACGATGGCCCGCGGCCAGCCGGGTTGCGCTATTGCATGAATTCGGCGGCGCTTCGCTTCATTCCGGTAGCGCGTCTCGAGGCCGAGGGATATGGCCGGTACGCTACGCTGTTCAAGAAGAGAGCTGCGTCGAAGTAGCAGCTAAAACGTCTGCGATTCACCCGACGGAGTTATTCGCCTCACCCGGACCTTGTTGGTGATCGTCGTCTCCATCAGCCACAGGTCACCGTTTGACGCGAATGCTCCGCCGGTTGGCGCCCAGGGCGCCCGCGATCGAACTACCGTCGTCACCTCTCCCCGTGGCGTGATGCGGTTTACGACAGCCGCGCCAAAGACGGCGACATACACGTTGCCGCGCCGGTCAAGCCATAAGCCCATGACGGAATGGTGAGGTCCGGCGTTGGATTTCCGGACGCTTCTCGCCGCGATCGACCGCGATAGTGTCGTCGAGAAGCCGTTCGGGGTAATGCGTTTCAGCGCACCGGAGTCGATCAGATAAACAGTTCCATCAAGCGCAGAGACTATCCACCCGACATCGGTGAAGGGCCCGCGCGAATGAACGGATATCCTCCCGTCAGGTGAGCGGCGGCGTATCTCGGTTGCAGTGCCACGCTCGGCCCAGTACATCGACCCCGTGCGATCTCTGACGAAGCTGTAGTTCTTCAGAAATCCTTCGGTCGCCGGTATGACAATGCTGATGCGCCCGTCCGCGGTACGCCGCCACACGCGGTGTCCCCACTTGTTCGATGCTTCTCCTTCATACCAGAGGTGCTCACCGTAAAGATTGTCCGCCGAATCCAGGTACAGCTCGTGAGTGTGCACGTCGCGAACGGCGATGGACCTGGTACCGTTCGGCGCAATTCGCCAGACGTGAATGAGGTCGGAGTAGAAGACCGAACCGCGGCTGTCGATGACGACACTCACCGACGGGTGTGCGGATGCTGCTGCGGGTGCAATCAGGAGAGTCGCGATAAGCACCAGCGAGCGGCGGCGGAACTGCGAGCGCTTCGCAAGCTCAATCGTCGAAGAATTCATCTGCGCATCTTGCTCCTGGCGAGTATCGGTCAAAGTTACGGCGTTCGGCGGTGATGATGCGGGCGGAGATAAGTGCCCGATGCTACGATGCCGGCAGGGACTGAAACGGGTAACTCAACAAGAAAAAAAACGGAGCGCCTTTCGACGCTCCGCTTTTTCGTCCTTGCCCGGCTCCCGAGGGAGCCGGACAATCTTCTGCTTCTACTCCTCGCCGCCTGGCGGGACAACGATCGCGTCGCTGCCCACTGTCACGATGACGAAGTCATCGCGGCGGTTACGCTGCCAGCAATCCTCATTGCTCTCGGTGCAGACAGGACGCTCCTCACCGTAACTGACGAGGTCGAAGCGACCAGCGTCAAGACCCTTCTCGACCAGGTAACGCTTTGCAGCCGCGGCACGACGCTGGCCGAGTGCCAGGTTGTACTCGTCTGAGCCACGCTCGTCGGCGTTGCCTTCGATCCGGATGCGCATTCCGGGGTTGGCCTGGAGCCACGGGACCTTGCGGTCGAGGGTCGCGGCCGCATCCGGGCGGATGTCGGACTTGTCGAAGTCGAAGTAGATCGGGCCAGTGATCGCGGCCGTGTCAACCATCGGCTGTGAAGGCGGTGCGACGCAGGCGGGATCTGTAGCCGTGATGCTACCCAGATTCGGGTACGGGCACATTGCAACCGGTGCTGGCGGCGGGGGCAGAGCGGGCGGTACGCACTGCGGGCTGGATGCCGGGATGTTCTCCAGGCCAGCGTAGGTGCACATCGCTTCACGTCGCGCGCCACCAACCAGAAGGCTCAGGCCGGCACGGCCGATCAGGTTCAGGTTCTCGGTGTCCTTCATGTACTCGGCGATACCGTCGAGGCGCAGGGCAACGCGATTCGCGAGGCCGAAGCGCAGTCCGGCGAGGCCGCTGACACCGTAGTTGTAGGAGAATTCGCGGTTCGAGGCCGCCGTCTCGGTGCTGTAGTTGGTGCGAACGCCACCGACGCCGAGAATGAACTGCGAGCGAGCCGCGATCGGTATGTTGTACAGCATACGGAGCGCGAACGTCGTATAGTTGATCTCGTTCCGGTTGAACCCTGCGGGCGGAAGTGGATCCCGCTCGAGGCCCGGAGTGTGCTGTCCGTCACCTTCGAGCTCGAAGCGCGTATCGGTAAGAAACACGCCGACGCGGCCGCCGTATCCGATGCCATCTTTCGGATTGCCCGGCGCGTTCTCATCGAACTTCGTGTACTGGCCAAATACGCCGAGCTCCAGCATTCCCGGCAGGGCCCAGTCGGTTCCGAGATCGTCGAACCACATCATCGGCGCCCAGGGAGCGAGCGTCTCCGCCTGGTTCATGTAGCTGCCAC
>JALYOO010000335.1 GCA_030856845.1 Gemmatimonadota bacterium | reverse complement strand
CGGCACCGCCGTGGGGCCGATAACCGTTAGCAGTTACGGCACTGGCCGGGCCACCATAAGCGCTGGCAACGGCAACGCGATCCTGCTGTACAATACCGCCGGTTTTTCCATCACAAAACTTGTAGTGAAGGGATCAGGGCGAACTGTCAACACCGAAAGCGGAGTGAACGTCTACACTGACCTCGGCGGGAATACCATGCTGAATTTCATCCGCGTCGACGGCGTGGACGCAAGCGGCTTCGGTGACTACGGAATAGTGATCGGCAGTTGGAACAACAGCGCCGGTTACAACGATGTCCGCGTCACGTACTCGTCGGCTTACGACAACGGCCTGGCCGGCGTATCCGCTTACGCGCAGTCCGCCTATGCACACCAGAACTTCTACTTCGGCCACCTGAAATCGTACAGCAACTCCGGAATTTCAGGACTCAGCGGCAATAGCGGTAGCGGCATTGTAATGGGCGGCGTGAGCGGCGGCACTATCGAACGTTCACTAGCCTACGGCAATGGCTGGCTATGCGATGCACCTGAAGGGCCCGTGGGCATCTGGGCATACGATTCTGACGGAATCGTGATTCAGCACAATGAATCCTACCAAAACCGCACCGGAGCCACGGCGGATGGCGGCGGCTTCGATCTGGATCAGAACACCCGAAACTCCAAACTGCAATACAACTACTCTCACGGGAATGACGGTGCTGGATTCCTCCTCGCTCATTCGCCCGATACCTACAGTCACTCGGGCAACACGATTCGCTATAACATCAGCGAAAATGATGGAAGGAAAAACTCGAATGGCGCGATCGTGATCTTTGGAAGAATAGTCGGCGCCGAGATCTACAACAACACGGTTTTCGTAAAGCCTTCTGTCACGGGAAGCCCACTCGGCATCTTCATTCATAACTCGGGAATCACTACGCGCGACGTAAAGAACGTTCACGTTCGTAACAACTCATTCTATACGACGGGCAACCTTCGCGTAGTCCAGGTCACGTCGGATCAGCTTAACGGCGCAATCGACTTGAGATTCGAAGGCAATAACTACTTTGCTGGCTCCTACAAGCCCAGAATCGTTTGGGGTGGTACGACCTATACCAGTCTCGCTGCCTGGCGAACCGGCAAAGGGCAGGAAAGTCTTAACGGCGCCAACGTGGGTTCACAGATCAATCCCGGGCTGATCAATCCCGGCAATGGAGGCACAATTGGCAACGCTGATTTGCTCCACAATTTGAGCGCATACAAGCTGCTCGGCACGTCCCCATTGATCGGCCGTGGTCTGGATCTGACAACCACGTTCGGACTAAACACCGGACTCATCGACTTCTATTCAGCGTCGATACCTTTTGGAAGCCAGCACGACGTCGGCGCTCACGAGTGGCGGTGATTTCGGCCAGGTTGCGATGGAGACTCAATCGTAGTCGACGATCCGAGCCATATCAGATTACTCCGTTGAGAATCAACATTCTGTCACCTTGCCGGCCCCGTTCGGCCGTCTGACGACGGTTACCTGATGCTCAGAGACGCGTCACCCCGTCTCCATTCCCATCCCAATCTTCTTCGTCCTCTTCGAATTCCACCGCCGCGGCCTCAGCCCGCATCTCCAGTAACTCCCGGTATGCGGCGTCACCAAGAAGTTCGCGCAACATTCCTACCGCTTCGAACGTCTGCCGGAATTTTCGCTCGGCGCCCCGGCTGTCGGCGCTCCACTCCAAGCTTGCGCACCAGCCAACAAAGCTCCCCTCCGACATTTCGAATATGCTGGCATCAGATGCCAGTGTCCGGATCACGTCTGACGGAGTCACTCGGAGGTCTTCCCAGTTGTACGATGTATAGCACAGCGAGAGCGGCCGTTTCGACCGTGGCGAGCGCACGGTAACGCAGTTGTGCTGGCGTATCTCGTCTGCATTCTCCGTCATGGGATTGAGGTGATACACCTCCTCGACAGAGATACTTATCTGATGCTCCCGCAAAAAACTGGTGAATTCAGCGACGAAATCGCGCGTTTCGGGCGCCTGCTCGCCCGCGGGCTCTGGTTCGGTATGACTCGGCATGTTGTGCGGGAAGAAATGTCGGGGTTACCCTGCTTGACGCTGAATTCTCGCGATCACATCTACTAGATACAACGCGCATCTGACAGTACGTGACCTTCGCGAGCGCCCGCTCCACGAGCCGGGCGCATCGCTCAGAAACGCTCTACGAGCGCGCTTTGCCTGAGGCTGACGGTTCTGCGATCACCCGCGCTCGCTCGAGCTCCGAGATTAGCCCCTCACAGCCAATACCGAGCATCTGATTACGCCAGCGGAGTGCGGTCTTCCGGTCCACAAGCTCACCATGCGCCGCCTTGTTCCGGATTGGCGCAATTTCGCCAAGCACCGCTACCAGGGTCTCAATGAAGGGCTCTCCTGCCTGTAACGACATGAGGATCGCATCGCGCAGATGCTTCTCGTTCCGCATTGCATGAGCCAGCTGCCCGAGTGTGAGCGGTCCGCCTGAGACGACGTCCCTCGTGCGCCCGTCGATGTTGACCCGCCGAGCGGCTGCAGGCGCGCGCGAAAGCAATCGCACGAAAAGATCGTTGCAGTGGACCTCGAGTGCCTTCGCGATGTTTAGCACCACATCGCTGAAGTTGTGGCTCGCGTCGCCTCGGTGCCGCCGGAAGTCGCTTTCGGCTTTTGATACGAAAGAACGCGCCACTGGATGCAGCGCATTCCAGGCCCTCTCGCCTACGACGTTGTCCCGCAGCTCCGCCTGCATCAGCATCTCACTTCCACGCTCCCTGTCCGCCTGCGCCCAGAGCCGTCCCTCGGTGTACTGCGCCCGGGTTGCCGCGTCAAAGAAGCACTCAGCATCCTTGCGGCGCACGATCAGCGGCAGATTGTGCATCCCGCCGAAAAGTGAAACCGGCCTGTTGTCATAGTGAATGACCTCGAGATCGCCCAGCGCCGTTATAACGCCAAGCAGATCGTTATCAACAATGCGCCGGATGTCCGCTAACCGCAGCCAGCAATCGACCGCGAGATTCTTTCC
>JALYOO010000343.1 GCA_030856845.1 Gemmatimonadota bacterium | reverse complement strand
GGAGGTGTGTGTGCTGAGATCAGGGAGTCGGTGTCAACATTGAGGACCATGACGATAGGCGTGCGCCTGCATTGCGAGTGAGCTGCCGGAAGCGGCCGGACTCGGTATCCAGAATCCATATCTGCTTCGACCCGCCTCTCGTAGACGAGATCGAAAGATGCCGGCCGTCAGGTGCCCATGACGGACCTTCATTCTCCCCCTCGCTCGTTAAACGGCGCGGCTCCTTGTCTCGGATGTTTATCATCCACACCTGAAAGTCGCCATTTTGCTGCTCATATGCGACTGCCCGGCCATCCGGCGACCAGTCCGGAGCCGCGCGGTAACTGCGAACTCCCGGTGTAAACGGCGTCAGCAGCTGGAGGTTCGTGCCGTCCGCATCGATCGTATATATCTGCGGAAATCGCGACCGCGAAGAAAAGAAAGCTATCTGCCTGCCGTCGGGGCTGAACGTCGGAGACCCGTTGTCGCTGCCCCGCCCGAAGGTGAGGCGCTGAATCGCATCGGGGTTGTCGACCCCTACCATCATCAGATCCGTACCCGACTCGGACCCGCTGGAGTACACTACGGAAAGGCCGTCGTGGGAGTACACCGGCGTGATGTTGAGACCCCGACCGCTGATTACTCTGCTCTTTCCCGAAGAGACTTCGATCTCTTCGATCTGCGTTCCCGCCCCGCCTTCGAGAAACCTCGAGTAGACGATCTTGTCAGCACGCGGATGCCAGGACGGCGATAGCGACAACCCGCGCCTGGTGAGTGGCCGGTCGTTCTCGCCGTCGCTGTCGACGACCCGCACCAGGCCCCCATGCACGTAAGCGATGCGGGTTGCGGCGATACCGCCGCGGCCCGTGATCCATCGCTCAACTTCGTCGCTGATGCGATGGAGCGACATTCGCTGGCCTTCGGCAGCGGCAATGCGATCGGCCGAATCCTGCCGGGCCAGCCGCGTCGCCGTGCGACTTATCGAAGCGTCGACCGAATCCCTCCGGTCCTCTTCCCATCGCGAGAGCTGGCGCTGGAGATACACGGTGGCGGCGGAATCGCGCCGCACCGAATCACGCACGACGAACCGGCGCCCTCTCGTATCCTTTTTGAGAGGTGGACGACGCATCAAGTCAGCGCGCCGTTTCAGAACGCGGTAGACCGAGTCGTGCAGGATCTTTTCCCTTCTGCTGGTCGACCCGGCGATCGAGTCGACGAGGGTTTCGTCGCGGTTCCGCGGCATCTGCATCACCCTGAAGTCGCGCGATTCGAGTCGCTTGCCTACGCTGACGTCGTAAAGCGCCACTCTGTATCCGTTGGCGATTGGGCGCGCCTGAACGATTGCCGCCACACCAAGACTGGAGAACAACGAGTAGTTGTAGTCCTGGCCGTCGGTGGGTGTCATGCCCCTCAACGTCTCTTCATCGAGCACCAGCGGAGTCACTCGGTCGCTGAAGTCCAGATCCCGCTGGATGATCGCGCGGACTGAATCGCCCGGCGTCGAGTCCACTGGCATCACAAGAACCTTTGGTGTCGTACCACTTGGATAGCTGAGCCCCAGTCTCACTCCGGGGCGGGGCGGCGGCGTGGTTGTCGTGGTGTCCTGCGCACACGCCCGCGTGCCCGTGATCGCGGCTGCAACGGCAATGAAGGCAGCGACTGTTAGATGGCGTTGGTTCATCTGAGGAAACGGGGATCGAAGCTGAATACAACAGGAAGCGCGTCGTCGCGAAACCCGTCAGGCAAAGGGCCGAACTGGCGCGCGGCTTCCTCCACCGCGCCCTGTGCTTCCAGATCGAACGCGTATGAACCGGAGCGTGTCACGAATGAAAGTCCAATAACGGAGCCATCACGGCGGATCACGAATCTAACATCGGCGCGCAAACCAGAGTTCGCGTCGGCCGGATTGAATCGAAGGGCGATCTGCCGCACGATGTTGTTGAGATACCCTGGGAAGGGGAATTCGATTCCTTCGGTCTGTACCGTTGCAACATCGCTGCCCTTGCCGCCTATCGGTCCGCCTCCCGCCCGTGGCGCCGGCGTGACGGGTTTTGCGACGTCCGGACGATCGACGGGTGTTGCACGGGGCGGTGCTTTCTGTGGAGCGACCCTGGGAGCTGGAACCACCGACTGCTTCGGCTGTGCTGGAGGCGGCGGCGGTAATGCGGGCGTCGGCGCAGTGCGCGGCTCCGGCCGCACCACGCCGATGGCGCGCGGTCCCGGAGGAGCAGCCACGATATCGACCTTGTAGATCGGGGGCATTACCTCCGGCGCATTCTCGCGAAAGCCGATGAGCGCAAACGCGACAACCGTCAGATGCAGCGCGACGGACAATCCAATCGGGCCCTTGAGCGGTGCTCCGGCTCCAGCTGCCACTGCTATCTCTCCTGCTCCGGCTCCGCGACGAGTCCCACGTCGGAAACGCCGCTCGCACGCATGACGGCGAGGACTCGTATCACCGAGCCGTAAGGCACTCCTTGATCAGCCCGGAGGTAGACTCCATCCTTCCCTCTCGTTGACGCGAGCGTCCTGAATGTCGTGCGAAACTCCGAGAAGGTCAGCACGGTTTCATCGACATGAATGCGCCCCGTTCGGTCGACGGTTACGACCAGGCCACTTTTTGGCTCGAGAGGCCGCGCTTCCGCCTTTGGCAGCGAGACGTCGACACCGCCCTGCATGATCGGCGCAGTGATCATGAAGATCACCATCAGCAGCATCATGACGTCGATCAGGCTAACGACGTTGATGTCCGCGTTGAGCCCCATGCGCTGACGTCGCCGCCTCATCTAGATACGTCCCTCGCGTACCATCAACGCAATCAGCTCTGAACCGAATCCATCGAGCTCTCCATCAAACCGGTTCAGGCGATGCGCGAAAATGTTGTAGCCGAACACCGCGGGAATCGCCACAGACAGCGCAGCGGCGGTAGCGATCAACGCCTCCGCGATTCCTGGCGCGACAGCGCCGATGTTGCCTGAACCCTTGGTTGCGATTCCGATGAACGATTCAATGATGCCGAGCACGGTGCCAAGGAGCCCGATCAGCGGACTGACGGAGCCGATGGTGGCGAGCGACGGCACGAAGCGTCCGAGCCGGTCTCGAACGGCGACGCTTTCCGAATCGAGGACAAGGCGAAGTGCCTCAACCTGCGACGCGCTCAGTCGCGCGCGCCGGTCGCTCGTCGGCGACAGCGCGGGAGTGGTCTCGGTGACAAACCTGATCGCCCGCGTCATGACTGCACGATGTGGGCTCGGCGGCAGACGACGCGAAATCTCAGCCGCTTCGTCCAATGTGTGCGCGCCCTCGAACTCCTGGATGAAATCCCGGCCGGCGGCTTCGGCCCGCTTGAATTCCACTGCCTTGGCCGCCATCAGCGCCCAGCTGACGAGCGACATGACCGCCAGCACAACGAGCACGAATTTGGTCGGCCCCGATGCATTCGCGACGAGCTCGGTCGGCGTCGAAGGAATAGCCGCGCCTACCTGAAGGAGCCAGAAACCCATCACGGTTTTCCGGCCGCGCTCTGTGACTCTGACCAGGCGAACGTTGCCGCCAGTCCTTCCTGGAGGGTGACCGATGGCTGCCACCCGAGTTCGCGATGTGCTTTGCCGACGTCGAGAAAGGATTCCTGTTGCTCGCCGGGGCGTTTCGGCGCGAAGACAATTTCCGCGTTGCTG